>JAYVAI010000041.1:0-5459 GCA_043751075.1 Cyclobacteriaceae bacterium
CCTTAATGATTCCACCAATTTTTTAAAGCGATTCGTATAATGAAAATGACCTGTTTCAATGAAAACCTTAGTAGAATAGAATCCAACTATATGGAATACACAACCTTATTATTATTGACCTCGCGAAGCAAGCATAAGGTAATAAGGTTGATGGAATATCTGAATTTCCATTCTACTAAGGTTTATCCTGTATCAAAATTATTCAGATGATCATTGAATCGGTGCTTGGGTCGAACATTCATCATTACTAAGGAAGGGTAATGACTTCAGAGTTATCGAAGAAATCAGGTACATCAAACTGCGAAGGGTAAGGAGTTCTGAAATTTAGGTTCATATCGAATCTATGTAATCCTCCAAGGGAGATGGAGTGACTCTCAATTATTGCTTTCGGTTTAGAGGGAAGTCCTGCACAATTTATTCACCATCACTTCACACCTTCACATAAATTTTCCGCCTGTCCATTACATAGCCCACCACCCAGCAGGTGAGCATGATCCAGAGGGCAAAACCAAGCGAGCCGTTGTAGTCACCGAGCGTTTTCTCAAAGATGTTCAGGGCAACCCAACTGTATGCTGTTTGCTCGCCCACGTTAAATGTGCCAAGCAAAATCACGAACACTTCCGACACCAGATAAATGAACAGCGTGTTCTTGCCAAACACTTGAAAGAAGTAAGTCCATTTTGTTTTGCCTGCTATGTCAATGATAAATATAAGTATCGGCAGCACCAGCAAGTCAATGCCCACCGTGTGCATCACAAACGAACTGGTCCACAGTTTTTTGTTGATGGGGAAAAACAAATCCCACCACAGTGCCATGAACACAAGTGCGCAGCCCGCCATCATCATCTTGGCAAGTGTTTCATAGTTCTGTCCATTTTTCTGAATGAACATTCCGGCCAGGTAGCCGGCAATCACATTCACTATGGCCGGCAACGTGCTCAGCAATCCTTCGGGGTCGAAGGCAAGGCCCTCGCCACGGTACATGTGGCTTTCGCCAATCAGCCAGGCATCTAACTTCAACACCACGTTTCCGGTGAGCGAAAAATCTCCGACCGCACCCAGCAGCACACGGTACAGCAGCAAGGCAACCAAACTGAAAATGATGGCACCTTTCACTTTCAAATAATGAATAACCAGGGCCGCAAAGAAATAACATAACGCAATGCGCTGGAGCACACCAAAGATGCGTGTCTCGTTCAATGGCTTGAGGTGACCATTTTCAAAAAACGGAAACCAGTACATGAGAAAGCCGAGGAGAAAAATAATAGCCGTGCGCTTCACTATTTTTTTAAGAAATTCTCCATCGCCCATCGCTTCATAGCGGCCCATAGAAAAACTCATGGAGTTGCCCACCACGAAAAGGAAAGTAGGGAAAACCAGATCGGTGATGGTGAAGCCATCCCACTTTGCGTGCAACAATGGCGAGTAGGTGGTTGTGTAGTTTCCTGCTGAGTTGACGACAATCATCAGGGCCACATCCATTCCCCTGAACACATCCAACGACAGATAACGGTTTTTTAATTCTTGCATGAGGAGTTTTTAGTCAATCGAATATAAGAACATCAGGATTTATTTTCTCCCCAGCACATCAACCACGCGCGTATATTTCATAGTGAGGCCACGGTGCGCAATATTGCCGCGCTGATACTCCTCGTTATATACCACAAACAAACCAGTGTTGGCCTGCTCGAGCAAACTAAAGCGGATGTTGGCCGACCATAAATCGGCAGCACTATTATATTGGATAAAACTTTGGAGGTTGATGCGCGGACGAAAAGAATAAGAAATCCGTGCACCCAAAATTTTGGCCACAAAATCGCCAGCAGGCAGGCGCACATCATTTACAGCAAGGCTCATATCCGAATTAAATTTATCGCCAATGCGCATGCCCAGTGTGATGCTGTTAAGCCAACGCGTCCCTCCAAACGAGCCACCCAAAATTGAGCGTAGGTTTACATAGATTGGCTTGCTTGGATTAGAAATAAAAACAATCTGGGCCTCGCTGTGATTATACGTGTTGGCGCGCACCCATATTTTCTTCTCTTTCGAAATTTCAAAATCCTTCACCACGCCTTCGGTAGTGAAGTTGATTCCGGTGTGTATCTCAAAACCTTTCACCCACGCCCAGTGGTTGTCCACATGGATATAACTGGTTTCAAGAAAATTGTTGAAATTAAAAAAACTGCGATAGGTAACATGCGGCCTTATTTCAAGCAATCCAAACTTGCCATCCATGCGCACTTGTTTGAAGATGAGCACCTCCGGCTTGCGGTAGGCAGTCCGTTGCAAAAAACCAACTTCAGGATTGAACCCGGCACTCACTTGCTGAAAAGAAAAATTCATGCGCAGGCCATTCCATTCATAGTTTGCCTGCAAGCGATAGGCATCGGTTTTCACCGAATCGCCCGGTGTAATTGACTTGGAATAAAAACCAAACAGCTGCGCCTTCTTGCCAAACCCCCACCTTCCGTCCACGGCAAACGTTCGGTTGTAATCAGTGTCTTCTGCGCCCATGCCATCGCGGTTCACAAACATGGCCCCGAAGTATGATCGCTGTGCAAACTGGTGGCTAACGCGCGCCACGGTAAAATTATTTTTCTGAATGGTGGTGGTATCTGTCAGTGGTGCTTCATCGGTGAACATGTTCAACATTCCAAAACTTGTGTTCTTGATTTTGCCGGAGAGGCGCCCACCGCCAATAATGGGCACGCGCCTGCCGGAAGGATCGAGCCCCAGCTTTCGGCTGAAAAATAAATCTACTTCGCCAGGGCTGCCCACGGCAAAGAAGCCAGCGTTCTCCAAAAAGAACGGACGCTTCTCTGGAAAAAATAAATTGAACCTGTCGAGGTTTATTTGCTGTTGATCCACTTCCACCTGGGCAAAGTCGGTGTTGTACGTTAAATCTAATGTGACTGCAGGCGTGATGCTATACTTCACATCCATGCCCACCGCAGGGCGATAGTCCGTTTCAGGCGCAGGCACAGTATAGTCATGTGTTGCCTGGCCCAATAAGTATGGAATGATTTTTAGGTTACCGGGGCTTTGCAAATTCAAGCCCGTGAGTGTGCCTGCTAAGGACAGCCGTTTGATGTCGAATTGAATGGGGAGCGCAGCCCAATAATCAATCTCATTTGTTTTGCGGATGTTGCGCTGAAAGTTGATACCCCACACTTGGTCTTTGCCGGAAGCAAAACGAAGTGTGCGCAGGGGAATAGCAAACTCAGCACTCCAGCCAAAATCACCGGTGATGCTTTTCACTTCCCACGAAGCGTCCCAATTCAAGTTGAAGCCGCCCACTGTTCCCGCCTGCATACGATTGCCCGAAAAATTTCCCTGCCCTTCGTTATCAACTTGTGCATCGTACTCTATGCCGATTGGATTGGTGCCAAACAAAAAACCATTTTGGCTGTCGTGATATGTATCGAGTATAAAAAGAAAACTGTCTGTGTTATCGAGCGTTGCATCCCTGCGCGCATCTGATACCACCAACCTGCCAGGCTCTTGATCATAACAAACCACTGCGAGGTAAAATGTATTGGCTGTAAAGGCAATTCGTATTTCGGTTTTTTCCGTGGCCGGAAATCCGGAGTTAGGTTTGTTTTGCCACAGTTGATCAATAGGCACAAGAGCCTGCCACACCTCATCGTTCAGTACATCGCCATCAATTTTCATCTCTGCCTCTAAGGTTGTGGCTTTTGCCGCGGGGCGTTGCTGCACATCGGGCATGTTGACCACCGTTTGCGAAAACGCAGGCTGTAGAAACAATAGCCCCAAACCGATAACGAAAAATAATGTAAGCCTCACTTCTAAAATATTTTTTCAAAGATCAGGCATTTTACTTTTAGGACAGCAACAAAGCAATGCTCATTTACGCTAATGGTTGTGTGCACATATCAATGGTCAGTGTCATGTGAATATGGCTATGATAGACTTTTTTTGAAAGTTTGGCTTGGCGTTACTTGGCTTACCGATGGCTATCAGTACGTTCCCAATCTCAAGCGAGGCGCCCTACCACCTTGGCAGTTGGTTAACTACGACAGGGTGCATTTCAAAATGTTGCAGCCGATGTTCGTGGGTATTAGACCTCCAAGTTATAAAAACCTTGGAGGCCTTGCTGAAATGGTCCGACATTTTGAATGCACCCCTACGACATTGGATACTGAATCGCTATTTTTGCTGCTATGAGCCAGCCAACTTATTCGGTAGTCATTCCAGTGTATAACCGCCCGCAGGAAGTTTCAGATATTTTGGAAAGCCTTACCAAACAAACAGTACAAACTTTCGAAGTAATACTGGTGGAAGATGGATCGACTATAACATGCGAAAAAGTTTTTGAGCACTACGCATCAAAGCTTTCCATGCACTATATTTTTAAACCGAACACAGGGCCTGGCCCCAGCCGCAATGTTGGCTTTGAGAAAGCGCGGGGAAAATACTTTGTGGTATTTGACAGCGATTGCATTTTGCCACCGCACTATTTTGAAGCCGTGGATAAATTTTTAAAAGATGAAGGCACCGATGCCTGGGGCGGACCGGATAGGGGCATGAGCGATTTCACCACACTTCAACAGGCCATGGCCTTCACCATGTCGTCAACATTGACCACCGGTGGCATACGGGGAGGAAACAAAAAAACATTTCAGCCGCGCAGTTTCAACATGGGCATGAGCCGCGAAGTATATGAAAGAACTAAAGGGTTTCAGTTCGATCGCTATGCCGAGGACATTGAGTTGAGTGTGCGCATACGGAAGCTGGGCTTTAAGACTTCACTGATACCCGATGCGTTTGTCTATCATAAGAGGAGAACATCGTTGCCTCAATTTTTTAAACAGGTCTCCAATTTTGGAAAGGGCAGGATATTGGTAGGGCGCCACCATCCTGGAGAAATAAAAATTGTGCATTGGCTACCGGCTTTTTTTCTGTTGGGATTGCTTGCCATTCCGTTTTTTCTTTTGTTTGCCCCCAAGCTCGCCACGCTTGTTGTGCTGTTGTATAGCCTCTACGCTTTATTGGTTGCGATAGACTGTTTGATCATCACGCAATCTTTGTCTGTGGCCGTGCTCAGCATCCCTTCTTTATTTGTTCAAATGACGGGCTACGGGTTTGGGTTTTTAAAAACGATGTCGGATGACAGGCACAAGGAGTAATACATGACAAATGTCATGATAATTTTATCCTCAATAAACTGTTCACAATTTGGTAATCTCATTCCTTTTTGGAAATTTTAGAAGTCAATAATCATTATGAAACGAGTTATAAGAAGTTTTTCGCTGATCATCAATTACAAAACGTTTATCATCACGGCCCTTTCCGTGATTTCTACCTACCTGTGCTATCGTTTTGGGCTTACCGCCAAATTTCCTGATATGCTCGTGGGGGTTGCCATCGTTTTTCCCGTTGTGTTTTCCATTGGTTCGGCCTACACCCGCAGGGAGACAGCGTTGCAACGCCTCGCTGAT
>JAYVAI010000042.1:0-5430 GCA_043751075.1 Cyclobacteriaceae bacterium
GCCGTCAATTAATGTTGCGCTGATGCAAGTGGGCAATTTTTTTGTTTGAAGTTCGCGCATGTAGTGGCTGCCCACCGATCCGTGTATATAAAGTTTGTCGCCCATCCGGCAAAACCCAGTCGGTATTTGATACGGTTGATTGTCAACCACAAATGCCACTGTGCAAACGAGGGCTTCGTCCAAGATGGCGTAGATCGCATCTTTATCATACACCCCGCGCTTTGGCAGCCGTGTGATTTCTGTTTTTTCGGTAATTGGAAATGTGCTCATGTTGTTTTTAGTTTTTAACCTAATGCCTATTAAAACTGTCAAAATAACTTGAACCCTTTCGGGCTTAAAAAAAATCTTGGGCGGCCCCCCGAAACGGGGCTGGGCTATCCGTTCCAAGTCCGTCCCCCCACAAAAATCCCACGCGCTTCGGGCTTTCCTCTACTATCCCTGGCCGAAGTACATCGTATATAAATTGCACAAGTTATTTTTGAAAGTTTCACCCAATGCATCAATTCCTAATTCCTGATGCCCAATGCCCAATCCCCAATGCCTATTTCGAAATTTTATACACCCATCCAAATTCGTCTGCTTCGTGGCCAAGGCGGATGTCTTCCAATTTTTTCTTTAAGCGAAGCTGAACGCTGGCATTGGTAGGCACAGGCAACTCATAATCATTCCCTGAAATATTGATGATGGCAATGGTGGACACCACCGCGGCCGTGCCTACTCCAAAGGCTTCGGTAAGAGTTCCTTTTTCAAAGCCTTCTTTTATTTCTGCCACGCTTACTTTTCGTTCCTCTACAGTAATACCGATTTTACCCGCCAGGGCAAGGAGGGAATGGCGGGTAACGCCATCCAAAATGGCAGAGGTAAGTTGCGGGGTAATAAGTTTTCCGTTCAGCACAAACATCACGTTCATGGCTCCCGATTCGTCAATGTATTGATGGTCGCGGGCATCGGTCCATAGCACCTGATCAAAACCTTGTGCTTTGGCCAACTCGGTTGGATAAAATGCGCCACCATAGTTGCCGGCACATTTTGCAAAGCCGGTGCCGCCTTCTGCTGCGCGCACATACTGTTCTTCCACTTTCACGCGCACGGGTTTGGCAAAGTAGGGGCCCACCGGGCTGGTGAGTATCACAAACTTATATTCATCAGAAATTTTTACGCCCAACCGCGCTTCGGTAGCGAAGATCACCGGCCTTAAATAAAGCGATGCGCCTTCCGAGGTGGGCACCCAGGCTTCATCGGCTTTGATAACGGCACACAAACTCTTGATAAAAAATTCTTCGCTCATGGCCGGCATGCACATTCTTTCCATCGACTTGAGCAGGCGTTGGTGATGGCGCTGTGGCCTGAATATCACCAGCTCGCCATCTTTGTTTTTAAATGCTTTCATCCCTTCAAAAATGGCTTGCCCATAATGGAGGGAGAGCATGGAAGGGCTCATGGGAATATCGCCATAGGGCACCACGGCAGGGTCTTGCCATTTTCCATTTTTGTAATCGGCCACCAACATGTGGTCGGAAAGATGGTTGCCAAACCCCAGGTTTTTAAAATCGATGGTGGACAGGCGCGAGTGGTGGGTGCGTGTTACAGGAATTGAGTTCATGGTAGTTTTATTTTGCGTGGAAGGTAAATATTTTCTGAGAATCTGGTATGGTAGTGTTTGACAGTTTTGCAGTATGGGAATAAAGTCCCTTGAGATTTTAGTTTCAATTGCCACGGGCTTAAGCCCGTGGCAATTGAAGTAGTTAAGAAAATTTGAATTTTTGAATGAACGACCAAAGTGCGCCAGGTTTGTTCTGATTATCTTTCAATTGATAGCCGCGATTTACGATATAGATGCCTGCGATGGTGATCACGATGGCCAATCCTATTTGTGTATTTAGTTTTTCATCGAGTATCAACCAGCCCAGCACCACAGCCACAATGGGATTGATGTAGGCATACAGCGAAACCAATGTCATGGGAAGTTTTTTGATGGCGTAGGAATAGAACGCGTAGGCGGCCACCGAACCAATCACGATCATATAGATCAGTGAAAAGACCACTTCATTGCTCCAATTTATGGTTGAGTAATCGTCAAAAGCAAGGCTCAACGGGATCAACGCAATGGCGCCAAACGTCAATTGCAAGCCCGCCCCAAGAAATGGATTTGTATGTTGGTTTTTCTTTTTGATCCAGATGCTGCCAATGGCCCAGCAAAGATTGGCGACAAAGGTGATTGCAATTCCGGCCTGGTAGTTTTGATCTGAAAATTCGACAAGATGTTGGCTAAAAATCAAGAGAATGCCACTTAGCCCTGTGGCCAATCCCAAAATAATCATCCAATTTGTTTTTTCATCTTTGGTGACAATCACATTGATCAACACCGTCCAGATGGGCATCATGGAACAGATGATCGCGGCCACGCCACTTGAGATATACACTTCGGCCCATCCCACCATACTGATGCCGAGTGTTACCATTAAAAATCCGCTTACGGCCTGATTGAAAAGTGTTTTGCGGTCGGGCCACCTTTGCTTTCCGAAAATAAATACAAAAGCCAACAGAATGGGGCCGGCACAAATGAAGCGGAGAAAAGAAAACAGGAACGGAGGAAACTGCGTGACCCCTATGCGCAAAACAAGATAGGTTGTTCCCCATATAAGGCAAACTGCTGCCAGCGACAAGTAGGCCAGTAGTAGATTCTCTTTTTTCAATGATTCCATGCCACAAATTTTTAGCAATAAACGGATAAAAAACAGTTTCAGTTTTGTTAATTTTGACCATATCAATTTATATTTTTTATGAAACCAGAACCCATATCATTAAGGTCTGATCATTTGTATCTTGAAGTGGCCACACGCATTGAGACGCTTATAGAAAAAGGTGCGATTAAGATCGGTGACCGGCTGCTCTCTGTGCGTTCGTTGAGCAAAGAGCAAGGCATTAGTTTGAGCACGGCCTTTCAATCGTATTACCATTTGGAAAGCAAAGGGCTTATTGAAGCGCGGCCTCAGTCTGGATATTAAGTCAAATTTTCTCCGCGGCATAAATTCGAAGTGCCGGCTTGCAGCAAACCAATTGACGAAGCCATGCCCGTAAGTGTGGATGAAATGATAAGCCGTGTTTATTTTGATTTGCGTTCGCCAACCATTACTTCATTTTCGCTCAGCGCACCCGATGTGAGCTTGTTGCCTGCGGCCAAAATCAACAAGGCAGTAATGCATGCGCTGCGGTCCACACCCGATCATTGCCTCGGCTACGAACACGTTCAAGGCAATGCGACCTTGCGAAAACAAATTGCACGGCTCAGTTTTAATTGGGGAGGCAGTTTGAGTGAGGATGATGTAGTTGTCACAGCGGGCTGCATGGAAGCACTTTCTCTTTGTTTAAAAGCAGTTACACAGCCTGGCGATGCGGTGGCCACCGAGAGCCCAACGTTTTATGGAATTTTTAGAGTGATGCAAAGCCTTGGATTAAAAGTAGTAGAGGTGCCAACCGATCCGGGAACGGGGATAGACCTGAACTACTTAGAAAAAGCTATTCCCAAATTCAATATCAAGGCGTGCTTGTTTGTGTGCAACTTTAATAATCCGTTGGGCAGTTGCATTCCCGATGAAAAGAAAAATCAATTGGTGGAGATGTTGGCAAAAAAAGATATTCCCTTGATTGAAGACGACATCTATGGCGAACTGTACTTTGGCAAATCGCGGCCTAAAACGTGCAAGACGTTTGATAAAAAAGGATTGGTATTGCATTGTGGCTCGTTTTCCAAATCGCTTGCCCCCGGCTATCGCATCGGTTGGGCTGTGCCCGGAAGGTTCAAAGAAAAAGTAATCAGTCTGAAACGGATGAACAATGTGGCAACCAATACATTGGCGCAATCAGCCATCTCCTATTTTTTGCAAAACGGCAGGTACGAACTGCATTTACGAAACTTGCGCAGGGCCTTGCACACGCAGAGCCTTCGGTACCTTCAAGCGCTATGGGATTATTTTCCGGAGGACGTTCGCATATCGCAACCCAAAGGTGGCTTTGTGCTATGGGTGGAAATGAACAAAAAGTCGGACGGCTATAAACTTCACAAGCGGGCCCTCAAATCAAATATTGGAATTGCACCCGGCCAAATTTTTTCATCGTCAGGTCAGTATCAAAATTGTTTTCGCATAAGTTATGGCGCACCCTGGAGTGATAAAGTGGAACGCGGTTTAAAAACTTTGGGGAAAATAGTGAGGAGTATATAGATGAGAATTACACATGGCACGAGTGGATTTGTAGCTTCATATATTTATAATCAAATATCAATTTCGTTTAGTTAAGCCCATAAGTCCGAAGGACTTGAATTTGAATAGCCCCCAATGAAATTGGGGAAAAATAAAAAATCAGGCAAGACAACCCTGCAAGGGTTGAATATCTGATTTGACACTCATTCAACCCTTGCAGGGTTGCCGGGCCATTAAATCCCATTACCTCCGGTTTCACCGGAGGCTATTCATATCAAAGCCCTTCGGGCTTAACTAAACGACATTCAATCAAATATGATGACTATGGAAATTAACGAATCGATTCCAACCACTTTGAACGATCAGCAGGTTATTATGCTCCGATTGCTAAAAAAACCTTTGCCTAACGAGGATTTTATGCAAATGCAGAGATTGGCTTTAAATTATTGGCCAAGCAATTGGACCAAACCATTGAAGAATGGGAATTGAAAAATGATATGACGGAAGATACTTATGAAAAATTAAGCAAGGGACATTTTCGCACTTCATCCCCATAGGCCGGAATGAAAGTAGTTATTGGTTCAAATGTTTTAAGTCAATCAATCAACCTGCGGTGATAATTTACTTGCCCCAGATGATACGATAAATGGGTGGCCAGATGCACCAGAAAAAAACCGGTTGAGGTTGGTTCTCTGAGCACAACCATAGGATATTCTTTCTCAAGTTGATCGGTTGTTAGGGTGGTCATCACCTGATCAATCATATTGATCGTGTCTTCAATTTTTTGGATCAACTCTTTTCGTGGAATATTTCTTAAGGAAAATTCGGCATCGCGGTTGCGCACATAGCCCGATTGCCCAAGCGTGACTCCAATATAAGTATTCAGGTTTCCGATCAGGTGAAGGCATAGGTTGCCTGCCGGGTTGGCAATATTTTTTTCAATCTTCCAAAGGTTTGCTTCATCCTTATAAGATTCGATTTCTGTTTTTAGTTTCAGCAGGTCTCTTTTAAAAAGAGCGGTAAGAATAGTTGTGAGCATTGTATTTTTTTTGATGAATTTACAGGGGCATTACTTATTAATCCTACTTTGTCATGTTTGCACACACATTGAAATCGAGCGTTCCCCTCTACTCTGGAGCTACCGTTAGGACACAAGTTTTACGCTCCGGAGGAGCGACCTGTTTATAGAAAATGCGCATGCGATTCATATTCTTGGCTCCAGAGGAGC
>JAYVAI010000043.1:0-5413 GCA_043751075.1 Cyclobacteriaceae bacterium
AGGACTGGGCGGTTCATTCAGCTACTTTGAACTGGGCGACCCTATTGAAATGGAAAGTTTACTTCGCGGAAAGAAACTTCCGAGCTTCAAGGAGTTTGCACGTTATCTTTTCTATACCGCCACAGGCGAGGAATTTGAAGAAAAGTCCATCAATGAGAAAACAGGATTTATTGGTGAAAGCCGGAGCTATGATGTGTTCCTTTTCTATAAGCCAGAACTTGAGTGGCTAAAAGCCAATGCCCTCACTTTGGAAATGTTAAAGCAATTGCCCAAACACAAAGGCAAGAACAGGCTGGTTTTTGCCCCTACCAAGTATGTGGATGACCATACACTTTCAGAATTCAGGGTGGAGTTTTGTCAGTTGCCTTACGAAATCTATAGAATACAAAAATAGAAATAATGAGTAAATTAGGAAGCAAAGAAAAACCGGCAATTGTCAAGGTTCAAACTGAAGAAAGGGCAATGGAAATTTTAAATTTTTGTAATAAAAAAGGCTGGCAGATAATCGTAGGCATCGAACCAGATTCAGATGAAGATATCCGTGATGTGGAAAGATTATTAAATCCTCCCGAGCCTTTAACTTCTCAAAAAGTTGATCGAAATACACCTTGCCCTTGTGGCAGTGGAAAAAAATCAAAGAAATGTTGTTACACTAATTAGAATGAAGCTAAAGCATTATCAGGAAAAAGTATTAAAGGAACTTAAAGAATATCTGAGTTCACTGTCAACCTTTAAAGCCAAATACGAAAAGGCTTTACAGTTTGATGCAGATATGGCAAAGGACTATAATTTTCCAAAGCGGGCATGGGAAAATTCAACCGGGCGGACAATCTATCATTCCAAAACCAACGGGCTTGGGGAGCCACTTCCTGATATTTATTTAAAAGTACCAACAGGTGGAGGAAAAACATTATTGGCTTGTCATTCAATAGACCTGATTCAAAAAACATATTTAGAAAGTCAAACGGGTTTAATTATTTGGATTGTACCGTCCACTCAAATCTACAGGCAAACCATTACCGCTCTGAAAAACAGGGAACATCCCTATCGACAGATATTAGATATTTCAAGCGGAGGCCGCACATTAATTAAGGAGAAAGCAGAATTATTCAACAGGTTAGATGTCGAAGAACATCTGGTTGTGCTTATGCTCATGTTGCCATCTGCCAGCCGGCAAAATAAAGAGACCCTAAGAATGTTTCGTGATTCCGGAGGCTTCACAGACTTTTTTCCGCCAGAAGATAACTTTAAAGGGCACGAAGAATTATACAAACTCTTTCCAAATCTCGATTGCTTCACCATGCCAGGTGAAGTTTTTGGTACGCAAATAAAAACTTCGCTTGGCAATACATTACGCTTATTAAAACCTTTTATAATTATTGACGAAGGCCACAAGGCGTATAGCGAAACTGCCTTAGACACCATTAGAAATTTCAATCCATCTTTTATACTTGAACTCTCAGCAACACCGCCACCTCACAGCAACGATCTTGTAAAAATTACAGGACGGGAATTGCACGATGAGGAAATGATTAAACTTGATATTCACCTTATCAATAAATCTTTGCCCACATGGAGAGATACCATGTTGAGCAGTTTTGAGAAGCTCAATGAGTTGGAAACCAAGGCAAAAGAATACCAAGCCAACACAGGAAAGTATATACGCCCCGCCTGTTTGATTCAGGTTGAGCGGACAGGGAAGGATCAACGGGAGAGCAAATTCATTCATGCAGAAGAGGTAAAAGAATATCTGATCAAAAAATGTAATGTTCCTGTTGAGCAGATAGCAATCAAGAGCAGTGAAAAGGATGACATTGAGGGCTTGGATCTATTTTCTCCAGATTGCCCAATACGGTTTATCATTACCAAACAAGCACTACAAGAAGGTTGGGATTTTTCGTTTGCTTATGTGCTTACGATACTCACCAATCCAACTTCTGCCACGGGAATAACACAATTGGTTGGAAGGATATTAAGGCAGCCCTTTGGACAGAAGACTCAGATTAAAATGCTTGATGAGTGTTACGTGTTTACGTTTAAACAAAACGCCAGCAAGCTCGTGCGCGAGATCAAAATAGGTTTAGAAAGCGAAGGGCTTGGTGATATAGCTGGACGAATTGTAACAGATGAAGGAGCGGTTGACGATGGATTGTTTAAAGAAGTAGATATTGAGTACCGTCCAGGGTTTAAAAAATTTGAAGGTAAAATCTACCTGCCAAAATTTGTAATCCAAGAAAAGGAATCATGGCGAGATGTAAACTTTGATATTGACCTCTTAAGTGAAATTGATTGGGAAGCAATTGAACTTACCGAAGTCAGCAACATAACGCTTAATCCCGACCAACGAGTCGGTGAAATAGATTTGACAATTGGTTATCCCGAAGAAAATTGGAATGAACTGATACAAAGAGGTGTAGTTAAAAGCAAAGGAACATTGGAAATAGACGAAACATTCCTTGCACGGCAACTAGGCGACTTGATTCCAAATCCTTGGATTGCGTATAAAAAAGGCGATGACGCACTGAAGATCCTAAGAAAGAAATATAAGACCCACGAAAACAAAACTATTGTTGAGGCAAACTTTGTTTTCATTATCGAGGAACTAAAAAAGATAATAGAGAAGGAAAGAAACCGATTAGCCGAAGATGTTTTTCACAAACTGATTGATGACAAAAAGCTGTTCTTCTTCCTCCTTGCAGGTAAAGGACATCATCAAATACCTTCCCGAATAAAAGTTAAAGGGAACAAACAATTAGTACAGGCAGACAACTCACCAATTCAACGATCATTGTTCGAGCAATCTTTCGAGGAAGAATATAATGAAACAGAAAAGAGAGTTGCCATTTACTTAGACGAACAGGAAAAACTACTTTGGTGGTATCGAAATATATCCCGACAACATTACCACATACAAGGCTGGAAAAAGAATAGAATATATCCTGACTTCATTGCTGCATCCATCTCCCCTTCTCTTGTGGAGAAGGGGGCGGGGGATGAGGTTGATTACAACACAGTATTTGTATTGGAGACTAAAGGAGTACAGTTAAAAGCAAATGATGACACCCGTTACAAAGAAAGTGTGTTTGCTTTGTGTAATGAGTTGGGATCAAAAAAACCGTGGAAGGAATTATTTGACGATTTCCCTGATCACAACTTCGAATTTCAAGTAGTGTTTGAAGACGAATGGCAGAATAAAATAAATTTCCTGCTTGAGAATTGATTTGTCAATGTAATTACACTGTCAAGCAGTTAAAAATGTATTCAACGATCACAGCTACCTATTTTAGTTGTCACTTCATCATCAAAGGATTGTTGTCTCAGCACTTCCAAAAAAAGTAGACGAATGAATGAAGGCGAGGATTTTAAGAGGCAGATACCACAAGGAATTCCGCAACAATTGCCGGAAGTAAAACCGTATGATCATTCGGTAAGCCACGCCCCAAAAAGAAAAGATATCCTTTCAGCCGAAGAGAAGAAACTCGCGGTAAGAAATGCCCTGCGCTATTTTCATCCAAGCCATCATAAAGTGTTGGCACCAGAATTTTTTCAGGAACTGCTAGACTACGGCCGTATTTATATGTACCGCTTCATGCCCGACTATAAAATGTTTGCACGGCCAATTCATGAATATCCTCATCGTTCATTGCAAGCAGCAGCCATCATGCTGATGATCCAGAACAATCTTGATCCTGCCGTGGCGCAACATCCGCATGAGTTGATCACATACGGTGGCAATGGGGCCGTGTTTCAAAATTGGGCTCAGTATTTAATTACCATGAAATACCTCGCTACCATCAGCGATGATCAAACTTTGCATTTGTATTCCGGCCATCCGATGGGCGTGTTTCCTTCCAGCAACGAGGCTCCGCGCGTGGTGGTCACCAATGGCATGATGATTCCCAACTATTCCAAGCCCGATGATTGGGAAAAATTCAATGCGCTGGGTGTTACACAATATGGACAGATGACGGCCGGCAGCTATATGTACATAGGGCCGCAAGGAATTGTGCATGGCACAAACATTACCATTCTCAATGCAGGCCGTAAAATCTCAAGACAAGGAGAAGGATTGGCCGGAAAATTATTTTTAACCTCCGGGCTGGGCGGCATGAGTGGTGCTCAATCTAAAGCGGGCAACATTGCAGGCTGCATCACCGTAGTGGCAGAAGTAAATTTAAAAGCCATTCAAAAAAGACACCAACAAGGTTGGGTGGACGAAGTTATTTTAGATGCCAATGATTTGGTGAGGCGGGTGAGAGAAGCAAAAATTAAAAAGGAAATTGTTTCCATAGCCTATCACGGAAATATTGTAGAGGTGTGGGAAAAATTTGATGAAGAAAATATTTTTGTTGATATGGGTTCCGATCAAACCTCGTTGCATAACCCGTGGGCTGGTGGATATTATCCTGTGGGGTTTAGTTATGAACAGGCCAATGCACTCATGACGGAGAACCCCGATGGATTTAAAAAGCAGGTTCAACAATCACTGCGGAGGCAAGCACAGGCGATCAATCGGCACACAGTCAAAGGCACTTACTTTTTTGATTATGGAAATGCATTCTTACTGGAAGCCTCTCGCGCTGGGGCGGATGTGATGAGCGAAGATGGAATTAATTTCAAGTACCCTTCGTATGTGCAGGACATCATGGGGCCTTTGTGTTTCGATTATGGCTTTGGCCCGTTTCGTTGGGTGTGCGCATCGGGCAAACCGGAAGATTTAGATTACTGCGATGAGCTTGCTGCCGAAATGCTTGAAGCAATGCTAAAAAATTCTGAAAGGGAAATTCAATCGCAGTTGAAAGACAATATCCATTGGATAAAATCCGCGAAAGCAAATCAATTGGTAGTGGGGTCGCAGGCTCGAATATTATACGCCAACGCGGAAGGAAGGATAAAAATAGCCGAAGCATTTAATCAAGCGGTGCGCTCAGGGAAAATTGGTCCCGTTGTGTTGGGCCGCGATCATCATGATGTGTCTGGCACCGATAGCCCTTACCGGGAAACAGCAAATATTTATGACGGCTCGCGCTACACGGCCGACATGGCCATACACAACGTGATAGGCGATTCCTTTCGCGGAGCCACGTGGGTTTCTATTCACAATGGGGGAGGCGTGGGTTGGGGCGAAGTGATCAATGGTGGCTTTGGCCTGTTGTTGGATGGATCGCTCCAGGCTGATAAAAAATTAAAGACCTTGCTGTACTTTGATGTGAACAACGGCATTGCCCGCAGGGCGTGGGCGCGAAACACAGGCGCGATTGCCTCCATTGAAAAGGAATCAGACCATATCACTTTCACAATGCCCTATCTGGCCGATGATGAGTTGATCAACAAACTACTGTAAAAAAATGCGGTTCATTTATCTGTTCATATTTAAAATCACCGGATGGAAAGTTGTTGGAAGTTTTCCACC
>JAYVAI010000044.1:0-2084 GCA_043751075.1 Cyclobacteriaceae bacterium
CTGATTTTTTTGATAGCATGTTGTTTTTCCGTAGAAGTGTTTTGCCAGAACCCCGTTGGGGTTTTCGAAAACCACCAGGACGTTGGCAACCCCAAGAAGACTGGCTCGGCCGTATTCGATCAGGTAACACAAGAATATAAGGTGACGGGCGGAGGTTATAACATTTGGTTTGGCAGAGACGAATTTCACTTCGCATTCAAAAAGTTGAAAGGCGATTTTATCCTGACGGCCAATTTTCAATTTGTGGGAAAAGGCACAGACCCTCACCGCAAGATTGGATGGATGGTGCGAAGCACATTGGACGATAACTCATCGCACCTTAGTGCCACCGTGCATGGCGATGGATTGACGGTGCTTCAAACGCGGCCACTGAAAGGTGCCTTTATGCGCGATCCGGAAGATGAGATACGGTTTTCCAAAAGTGCTCCTCAAATCATTCAGTTGGAACGCAGCAATGGCAAATACACCATGAGGGTTGCCAATTGGGGAGAGCCCCTTCAAGTGGTGGGCGAACTCAAACCCCTAGCAATGGGGGAAGAAGTTTTTGCCGGTATATTTATTTCTTCACACAACGAAGCAGTGGTAGAGGAAGCCGTTGTCTGGAATGTGCGGGTTGATTTGCCCGTGCCAGCTAATTATAATCCCGATGCTTCTGGATTTACAATGGGATGCAGAATGGAAACGATCAACGTGTTTACCGGCAAACGAAAAACAATCCGCGAATCGGCAGGCAGGTTTGAAGCGCCCAACTGGATGCCAGACGGCAAGCGGCTTTTATTCAATGAAGGCGGATCGTTGTTTACAATTCCCATTGAAGGTGGCACACCAGAAAAACTCAACACCGATTTTGCCGACCGCAACAACAACGATCACGTCATTTCCTTTGATGGGAAAACAATTGCGCTCAGCCATCATCGCACCGGATTGACAGGTGGAGGCTCCACCGTTTATACCGTTCCCATTACAGGTGGAACTCCAAAACTTCTCACCGAAAAAACACCTTCGTACTTGCATGGTTGGAATCCAAACAACAAAGAAGTGGTCTATGTGGGTCAGCGCGATGGAAAGAATTATGACATCTATAAAATTTCGGTGAATGGCGGAGAAGAAGTGAAATTGACATCGAACACAAGCTATCATGTGGACGGATGTGAGTTCTCACCAGATGGCAAATACATTTATTACAATGGAAGTCAAACTGGCACCATGCAGTTGTGGAGGATGAAACCGGACGGCACCGGCCATGAGCAATTGACTTTTGATGAATACAATAACTGGTTTCCCCATATTTCGCCAGACGGAAAATGGATTGCATTCATTTCATTCCCTACCGACATAAACCCAAAATCACATCCGTCCTACAAAAAAGTTTCGTTGCGATTGATGCCTGTTTCCGGGATAGGATCGCCCAAGACCATCGCTTATCTATATGGAGGTCAAGGCACGATCAACGTTCCTTCGTGGTCGCCCGATAGCCAGAGCATCGCGTTTGTGAGCAACTCGGAGCGGGGGGAGAAGCCTTAGTGCCGTATCAACTATTTTGATTTAGAGGGTACTCATTATATTTTTCCTAATGGATGTTAGGGGTTATCTAACGGCTTCGCAATCGGTTTAATAAAAAATAATTTGGAATTTGATAGCTGAAATTATAGAAAAAAGAATCTAACTTTCCTTTTAATATAGCACAAAAAGTATTTGTGCATTTTTTTTCAACAAACCTTAAACAATTTAAAAAATGATGAAAAAATTTTACGAGAAGTTGAGTATTACAGCAGGCATGCTGCTAATGCTCACATCGATGGTCCTTGCACAGGACCGAAGTGTTTCGGGAACCGTTTCTGATGGAAAAGGAAGCGTGATGCCAGGTGTCAATGTTGTTATCAAAGGTACCTCAAGCGGTACAACTACGGATGGCAGTGGCAAGTATGTGATTTCTGTGGGCAGTGATGCCACGCTGATGTTTTCATTTATCGGCTTTGTAACCCAACAGGTTGTTGTTGGAAACCGCACTTCTCTCGATATTACCTTGGAGGAGGACGCAACGCAATTGAGCGAGGTGGTTGTTACTGCTCTTGGTGTTCAAC
>JAYVAI010000045.1:0-14786 GCA_043751075.1 Cyclobacteriaceae bacterium
ATGTCTTATCGCGACAACGTGGAGAGAACTGTTTCAGTAGCTTCTTTTTATATGGATGAAACCGAAATCGCCAACATACACTGGCTTGAATATCTTTACTATCTAACTGCCGACTCAACTCCCAACGATGGTGGCCGGGCATACAGAGCCGCCTTGCCCGATACCATGGTTTGGAAATCCAACCTTGCCTTCAACGATCCTTACGTAGAGCAATATTTACGGTACCCTGGTTTCCGTTATTTCCCAACGGTGGGAGTAAAGTGGAAGCAGGCCAATGCATACTCTTTGTGGAGAACGGCTAAAGTAAATGCCGACCTTGCCGAGAAAGCAGGCATTGATGCACCCGAAGCTGGTGCCGGGCGCATTCCGTTGGAATCTGGAGTGGTTATACCCGACTATCGCCTTCCCACAGAAGCAGAATGGGAATATGCTGCCCAAGCTTTGATAGCAACACAATGGCTTGACGAATTGCAAACCCATCAGCGCCTTTATCCATGGGATGGTCACGCCTTGCGTAATCCTTACGGAAAACAAATGGGATCTTTCCTTGCCAATTTTAAGAGGGGCCGCGGTGACTATGCCGGTATTGCCGGAAAGTTAAATGACGGTGCTTTGATCACCTCCTACATCTACGAATATCCTCCTAACGATTACGGATTGTATAATATGGCCGGCAATGTGAGCGAGTGGGTTATAGATGTTTATCGCCCGTTGTCGCATCAGGATTTTGACGATCTTAACCCGGTGCGCAGAGATGATTTTATTGACAGTCATGGTGATTACAGAAACCGATATACAAAAACCCAAAAGGATTCAACCATTACTCTTCCTGATGGTGGAACCAAAACCATCAAGACTTTTGAGTATCAGAAAAACCCACAAGGCTTTATGTCTTTGATATCAGATAAGGTTCGCGTTTACAAAGGAGGTTCTTGGAAAGACGTGGCATACTGGATGTCACCCGGCACACGCAGGTTTATGGATGAAGATTCAGCCACAGCAACCATTGGTTTCCGTTGTGCCATGATCCGGGCCGGCTCGAATTATTAACGAAACTATTTTTAGCTTCATAAAAAGCCCTCCAAAAAATGGGGGCTTTTTTTATTGTGCTTCCGCCATACAGGCAATGCTCAGTTCCAAACACCCATGATTTAAAAGTTGCTGGCCGCAGGCTTCCAGGGTAGCACCCGTTGTCATCACATCGTCCACAAGCAATATTTTTTTGTTGATTATCTTATCTGGTTGTTTTATTTGAAAGACATCTTTCACGTTTTCCCATCGTTCCATTTTTGATTTTCTTGTCTGGGTAGCCGTCTTGGTTTTTCGCACGACTATACTATCATCCCATGGCACTTGCAATGAAGCACTCAATCCTTCTGCAAATTTTGCGCTTTGGTTGTAGCCCCGCATGCGCTTGCGCGATTCGTGCAGGGGAATGGGCACGATCAAATCAAACTTCATATCATGCTCACATTCAAACAAATCCTTTCCATATAGTTTTCCAAGCCTCAACCCCACCTCCGGATGGTTATTGTACTTCAATTGATGGAGAAGATGCTGGACAATACCCTTTTTTCTGAATTTTAAAAAAGCCATTGCATGTTTAAGGGGCAAGCGACCACCGAACCTGGCACTTATTATATTGTCGGCCTGCTCGTGATATTTTGTTTTGGGAAGATCGCGAATGCAACGGGTACATAGTATTTCTTCGCCCTTGAAAAGTGATGTTGAACAACCCAGGCAGTAATTTGGAAAAAATAGAGTTACAAAATCCCCCCAAAGATTAAAAGCAGACTTAATCAAATTTGATTTAACCTTAATTGAACTCATCTTTGAATCATAAAAATACTAACCATGGATCTGGTAGGGCAATTTAATGAATACCGCAGCAAAATGAATGAAAAAATCATGGCTGCCGATAATCTGATAATCAAGCGTATCTTTAATTTGGATACCAACGCCTATCAGCAAGGGGCATTGGATGTAAAGTCAAAAGAACTTATCGGGCTTACTTGCTCTCTGGTGCTGCGCTGTGACGATTGCGTTAAGTATCATCTCGGAAAATGTAAAGAAGTTGGGTTTACCACTGCCGAAGTCCATGAAGCATTGGGTGTGGCAACACTGGTGGGTGGCACTATTGTGATCCCTCACCTGCGCAGGGCCTTTGAGTATTGGGAAGAACTGGACAAAAAATAACTAAACTATGCTTAAGCGCGATTTGGATAGCGAACGACAATGGCAGCGCTTGCTTAATCAGTTGGAGCGGGTTGTGGAGAAAAAGCCAAAAGACCTGAACGGAGTACTTTTTATTATCGGCTTGCAAGAGTTGGGCAAAGGTGCCAAACGCTTTTCGAAAGAAGAGAAACAGGATCTCCTTCACATTGCTATCTGCAAAGTGTTGAGTTTGGCCGGCTACTACCACCTTGAGGGCCTTGATGCAGAAGGATGGCCCCACTGGAAACTTGTGAAAAAATTGCCCCATTTTGATTTGCTCGAGCAAGAGAAGCTGTTGAAAATGCATGTGCTTGAATATTTTGAAAAAGAATATCAGTGGAACTTTGCCACTCCTAACCAAGAGGCTTGATTTGGGAATAGTCTCTACAGCACCTTCAAAATCTCCATCTTTAGTGACTCAATGCTATTGGCCTTCAAATCGAAAGTTTTGTCCTCACCACCGCATTTTCTTCGAAGCTTCATAACTATACTTCCACTTTCTTTCTTGTAGCGGCCAATCAATTTGCACCCCTCTGGATAATCGGCCACGTCAACAAAAATAATTTTCGAGTCAATGCCCTTGCACGAAACTTCATTCAAGGACTCATTTATCATTTTCCCAAGGCCCAGCACATCTTCCATTTCATTCTCGTCCTGAAAATTGGAACGGATATATACGGGACGAATCTTCGCAATCCGTATTTCTTTCTTCTCCACCTCGCTCAACAAGCCAATATCAAAACTCTGGCTCCCCTGAGGACTAAACACCTGTGGCGATTGAATGCCGCCAATGCCTTCTGCTAATTGAGGTACACGGTCTTGAGCGTATTGAAAAAGTTTGGTGAGGGATGTTAAGAAATATCAATCGCTACAATAATTAGACTAACTCTATTCTCTATAAAGCTAATCATTTGCAAAGGGTGTGAAATACCGAGGCCTCGGTACATTTTATCCCAACCAATACTGATGCCTTGGGACGCTGATGGAAATATAGCAGGTTAGTAGGTTTATGTTCCTTTCATTTTGGCTCCGTTTTATTTATTTTTGGATTACAATAATCTAACACACTATGCAACACCTGCTGGTTACCCTTGCCGATTCAGCAAACCTCAGTTCTTTCAAATCTTCCCTTTTGGCCATGAAAGAGGTGGAGGGGGTAGAATTTGTTTCAACTGAACATGAACCAAACTGGAAAAGCCGTCTCCATCGGCCAGGGCCCCCATTGACTGATGCCCAGCGTGAGCAATTCGTTGATGATATGGATAATGAACCTGATGATGGAATATCCATGGAAAAAATGACCGCGAAACTAAATGAGCACTTCCAAAGCAAATGGGGAGCAAATCTTTTATAATCCGGTTTTCTACAATGTCAGAAAATGACATACGGAATCTGTTGGATTATATTACTGAAGAATCGAGCCGCGGTGTAGCTTCTAAATATTTTGTAAGGATGCGGTTGCATATTGAAGGCCTCACTCATTTCCCCGAGCGAAACTTGCCATGCCGATTCATACCCTTTAAGAAAAAAAGATACTTGTGTTCCTCATTTGAAAACACTTATACCATAGCCTACCTTGTCAAAGGAAAATATGTAGTGATCAAGCGTGTAATTCATGGCAAGCGATTGGCAACGGTTTAGGGGGTTCTTTGTCCCCTCTGGGTTGGCAGAAACCTAAAGCACCTTCAAAATTTCCGCCTTCAACCCTTCCACATTATCCGATTTAATGTCGAAGGTTTTATCTTCAGTGCCACATCGCTTCCTGAGTTTTAAAGAAATCTTTCCTCCTTCCTTTTTGTAAAGTCCGCTGAGTTTGCACCCTTCCGGATATTCACGCACATCAACAAAAATAATTTTGGATTCAATTCCTTTGGATGAAACATCATTGAGAGCTTCATCAATAATTTTGCCGAGGCCGAGAGCATCTTCCATTTCATTTTCATCCAAGAAATTTGATCGCACAAGCACCGGCCTTATTTTCGCAATCGGTATTTCCTTCTTCTCCACA
This sequence comes from Cyclobacteriaceae bacterium, assembly GCA_043751075.1. Taxonomy (GTDB): domain Bacteria; phylum Bacteroidota; class Bacteroidia; order Cytophagales; family Cyclobacteriaceae; genus ELB16-189. Next base: position 4,223 of record JAYVAI010000045.1, read on the forward strand.
TCACTCAACAACCCAATATCAAAACTCTGGCTCCCCTGCGGACTGAAAACCTGTGGTGATTGAATGCCGCCAATGCCTTCTGCTAATTGAGGTACACGGTCTTGAGCGTATTGAAAAAGTTTGTTTACATCTACATACTGGTCTTCGCGCAACGCTGCACCGCGAATGCCTTCAAGTAAAGAATAAGTGAGAACACCTTGCCCGTACTTGCTTGCTTCATAGCTTACCGCATCTGCTGTGCAGCCGGTATGATGTGCATCCCTGTTCTATCTCTCATTCTGTCAAAGGGCGCGAAGCGTGCTGGACTCAATATCTTTTTGAGCGATTAGGTTGTCCACCACTTTGCCAGAGGCGCAGGCATCGAGCATGAGCACTTGTTTGAGGGCGGGCACTCTCTTGAACAACTCCACAAGCTCATTAGAGGAAATGGTTGTTTGTGCGCGGATGGCGGGGTCGTTGTAGGCTGCGCCACTTCCGGTGTAGGCCTCTTGGGTGAGATAATGCCAATCGCCATCCTGGCCGCCATAGTTGATGCCGTGGCCGGAGACGTACATCACAAAAATATCGAGCGGATGAGCGGTGGTGGAAATTTTCTCAAACGCTTTCAGGATGTTGGTTTTGGTGGGATAGAATTCCTTGGCCTGCGATGTGGTGAGATTGTAAACGTAACTCCGTTCCGCGCCAAATAATTTCTTCGCGCCAAGCCGCAAGGCAACGCTCACATCGTTGGCATCTTTGGCGGCATACTTCAAATCAATTTCAGTTCCTGTGTAATCCGACACGCCACAGCTTAAAATATGAATAGAGGGTTTGTAATTCTCAATGGCCAAATGAAAAATGAGAATAAATGGCAACGAAAAAAAATAAAATAAGTGTTTTCATTTTATAGATATTAAGTTCATGGTACCAAAGCATGCTGATGTTTACTTCCTTTGGGGTTTTCATAAAAATAGTGAAATGAAGGTGATCATCCAAGGTGGATGGTTGCAGTTTTGCCGCTCCACATCACATGTCTTGATTTGGGTTGGTGCTATGTCTATATTAGGGACATAAAAACTATCTTTAAGATAAGTTCGTTTTATCAAACATGGGTGAAGGCATCAATCACATCAACGACAAGATAAGTTCTTTCAAAAGGAGGTACTACCTCAATCTCCTTATTCGAGGAAGCATACTCACGCTTTCAGCTATTTTAATTTACTTCATCATTGCATCGCTGGTAGAATATAATCTTTGGCTTGGCCGCGGTGCGCGCTTTTTGATTTTCGCATCCTTCTTTGCACTCGTTGGCTGGTGCGTCTTTCGCTTTTTAAAGGAGCCGTTGGCCTGGTGGATTTACCGCAAGGGGTTGGGCGAGCAGGAAAGCGCCCGGTTGATTGGCAGGTTTTTTCCCTCCGTTGGCGACAAGCTGTTGAATGTAATTCAGTTGGCTTCCTCTCAGCAGCAGAGCGCATTGTTGGATGCAGGTATTTCTCAAAAATCTATATCCTTCAAAGATTTGTCTTTTGAAACAGCCATTGACCTTAAAGGCAATACACGTTACCTGAAATATTTTATCATACCCTTTTTTCTTATCCTCATTTTGTGGATAGTAAACCAAGGAATATTTACACAAAGCACAGCGAGGATCGTGAAGTTCAATCAAGAGTTTTCACCGCAGGCGCCCTTTCGTTTCGTATTACAAAATCAAAACCTTCAGGCGTTCTTTAATGAAGACTTTACCCTTTCACTGAAACTGGAAGGCGATGCTATTCCAACAGCGTCATACATAATTTTAGGTGAGCAGCGTTGGAAAATGGATACCGATGGGATCGGGTTGTTTTCATACACGTTTGAAAAAATGCAGAATAGCATTGACCTTCAAATTGAGGCATCGGGGTTTTTGTCTGAATTGTATTCCGTGAATCTTATCAGCCGGCCTGAGCTAACACAACTGAAGGTATTGCTAAACTATCCGGCATACTTGAACCGTAAGGCCGAAGAACTCACCAATGCAGGAAACGTGGAGATTGCCGAAGGCACAAAGATAACCTGGCAGGTTGGAGCCTCAAGCACTTCAAAAGCATCCATTTTATTTTCTTCCGACAAGAGCCAAAATGAAATGCAGCTGTTTGACAATGAATCCTTCAAATTCAGTAAAAATTTCAACGAACCGGAGCAATATTCAATTGTACTCGAAAACGAACAAAGCAAGAACAAAGACCAAATAACATATTCAATAGGAATCATTAAAGATCAGTTTCCACAAATCACCGTAGAGAATCTTAGCGACTCTGTTCTCTACAGCAATATTTTTCTTGGTGGATCAATCACCGATGACTATGGGCTCACTGCCTTGCGTTTGAATTACCTGATCGTGAAAGGGAATCATGAGTTGCCTCCATTGCACATTGTTATTCCCATAGGACAAAACCAAGCCCAGCAAAATTTTTATTATCAATGGACACTCGACTCACTCAATCTCGAGCCAGGCGATAAACTGACTTATTTTTTTCAAGTATGGGACAACGATGGGGTGAACGGACGAAAGTCAACACGCTCAGCAAACTATACCTTCAGCCTTCCCGGCAAGGACGAGCTAAGAGATCAAATCAGTAAGTCAGAGCAAACTGCCGAAAGCAAAATTGATAACAGTTTGCAAAAGGCAAAAGACTTGAGGCAATCTATTGAAGAGGCTCAGCAAAAACTTAGGGGCAAACAAAATTTAGACTGGCAGGATAAAAAAATGCTTGAAGACCTTCTCAAGCAAAGGGAAAAATTGGATAAGGCCATTGCCGAATTAAAAAAAGAAAATGAACTGCTGGAAAAGAAGAAAGAAAATTTTTCGGAAGAAAGTGAACGCATCAAAGAGAAGTCGGAGCAGATACAAAAGCTGATGAATGAATTGCTCGATGATGAAACAAAAAAAATGTTTCAAGAACTGGAAAAACTCCTGAAAGAAAATGCGGATGCCAACCAAATCCAGAAAATGCTGGATAAGATGGATCGCAAAGAAATAAATCTTGAGAAAGAACTTGAGCGAACATTGCAATTGTTCAAGCAGCTGCAATACGATTATAAATTTGAACAAGCCATTGATGACTTAAAGAAGCAGGTAGAAAAGCAGGAAGAATTGCTCTCCAAAACCGATGAGCTTTTAGATAAAAAAGGAGATAAGGAAAAGGAAAATGCCGATGGCAGCGACAATAAAGAAGACCCACAGAAACTGGCAGGTGAACAGGAGGAGCTTCAAAAGGAATTTGATGCGTTTGAAAAGTCCCTCGAAGAATTAGAAAAATTAGGTGAAGAATTAAACAAAGAAGAATCAACCCCCAATGAGGAAGATAAACAAGAGGTAAAAGAATCGCAGCAAAACAGCAAAGAGGAGCTTCAAAAAAATAACCCCAAAGGGTCTAAGCCGAAGCAACAGAAATCCATTGGCAAGATGAAGGAAATGAAGCAGAAGATGGAAAGCATGCAGGGCTCAATGGAGATGGAAATAGATATGCAAAACCTCGAAAGCTTGCGCCAGATTTTACACGGGCTGATCAAACTCTCCTTCGATCAGGAATTGATCATGAAGGATTTTGGGAACGTTCAACAAACCGATCCTAAATATATCGCCCTGTCGCAAAACCAATTAAAGCTCAAAGATGATGCTAAGATACTGGAAGACAGCCTTTTAGCACTCGTCAAGAAGGATGCTTTTATGGGGTCCATTGTTACCAAAGAAGTTGGTGAACTAAATGATCATATTGATAAATCGGCAGAAAATATTAAAGAACGTAGAAAAGGAAGTGCCAGCAGTGAAATGCAGTTTTCACTAACGAGCATAAACAACCTGGCCCTAATGCTAAACGACCATTATAACATGATGATGAACATGATGGCCAACGCCATGCCCGGCAAGGGAAAAAAGAAGAATGGGAAACCCCAGCCGAGTTTAAGCAAGATGCAACAGCAGTTGAACAATCAAATGGAGGAGATTAGAAAAGGAGGCAACAGCGGAAGGCAGCTTTCGGAAGAGATGGCAAGAATGGCGGCTGAACAGGAGCGGATAAGAAGGGCACTACAGGAAATGCAAGAGAACCTTAAAGAAAATGGAGGCCAGGTGCCTGGTGGAGACTTGCCAGGAAAAATGGAACAAACTGAGTTTGATTTGGTTAACAAGCAAATAACCGAGCAAACCATAAAGAGACAGAAAGAAATACTCACCCGCTTGCTGGACGCAGAGAAATCTATGCGAGAACAGGATTTGGATGAGGAGAGAAAGGGCGAGGCGGCAAAAGACTATGGTAAAGAAACACCCCGCGAGTTTGAAGAATATTTAAAACTAAAAGCAAAAGAATTGGAGTTGCTTAAAACCGTACCTCCAAAACTTTTTCCCTATTACAAGAAAGAGGTAAACGAGTACTTTAAGAGAATAGGGCCGCAAGAATAAACATTAGTATTGAGCATGAAGAACATCCGTATTGATATCCCATCCTTATCTGACAACATCAGGATGATTGAAAGTTTCATAGACAACGCAAAAGATAAATTTCACTTAAATGAGGATATCTATGGCAATATTATGATTGCCGTAACGGAAGCTGTAAACAATGCAATAAGGCATGGCAACAAAGGAGACTCGGCCAAAAATGTTTCTTTAAAACTGTCCTTACATGACGGCATGATCAAATTCCGTGTGGAGGATGAGGGTTCTGGATTTGATTTTCGCAAACTGCCAGACCCCACAGCACCCGAAAACATTAAAAAGCCTGGTGGAAGGGGCATTTTCCTTATGAAGCACTTGGCGGATGAGGTTGATTTCTCGGAGCAAGGTAAAGTGGTTGAATTGAGCTTTTATATAGATGTCTGATGGCGATCGTCCATTTCATTTCAAATAAAATTAAATTCAAACTTAAAAACCCACGCAAAGTATCTGCTTGGATAAAGGACGTGGTGCAACAGGAGGGAGCCTCTATTCAGGAGATAAACTATGTCTTTTGTACTGATGCTTATCTTTTGGCTATCAACGCAGGGTTTCTCAACCATAATTCCTTTACGGATATTATCACCTTTAACTACTCTGAAAATCCTTCTGTAATAGAAGGAGAGATGTACATAAGCATTGACCGGGTAAAGGAAAATGCCAATAAGTTTCATGAACAGTTTGAAGATGAGTTGAGCCGGGTGATGATTCATGGTGTGCTGCACCTATTGGGCTATAATGATAAAAGGCCTGACGAAAAAACACTCATGCGCAAAAAAGAAGAAGCTTGCCTATCTTTGCGTAAGTAGTTTCACGTGAAACAAACTCACCGCCTTAAAGCAGATCAATTATCGTTTCACGTGAAACAAAACAAAAAAGAATGTTTCCAGAATATGATGTAATAGTAATAGGAGGAGGCCATGCCGGTTGTGAAGCTGCTGCTGCTGCTGCCAATATGGGTTCGAAGGTTCTGTTGGTAACTATGAACATGAACACAATTGCCCAAATGTCGTGCAACCCAGCAATGGGTGGTGTGGCCAAAGGTCAGATAGTTCGAGAAATTGATGCTCTGGGTGGGTACTCTGGTATTGTATCAGATAAATCTATGCTCCAGTTTAGAATGCTCAACCTATCAAAAGGTCCGGCCATGTGGAGCCCCCGCACTCAAAATGATAGAATGCGTTTTGCCGAAGAGTGGCGATTGGCGCTTGAAGCCACAAAAAATGTAGATTTCTGGCAGGAAATGGCCAGTGGCTTATTGGTTAAAGAAAAAAAAGTTGTTGGGGTACGGACTGCCTTAGGGCTTGAGATAAAAGGAAAGGCAGTGGTGCTCACCAATGGCACCTTTTTGAATGGGAAAATACACATCGGTGAAAAGAGCTTTGGCGGTGGTCGCGCAGCCGAGAAAAACGCAACGGGCTTAACAGAACAATTGGTTGAATTGGGTTTTGAATCGGGCCGCATGAAAACCGGCACACCACCACGCATTGACGGGCGCTCATTGAACTACTCTGCAATGGAAGAACAAAAGGGTGATAATAACCCAGGTAAGTTTTCATTCTCTGATACAGAACCTTTAAAGAGACAACTTAGCTGCTGGATCACTTATACCAATGAATCCGTACACAAAGAATTGGAAAAGGGGTTTGACCGCTCCCCTATGTTCCAAGGGAGAATCAAAGGATTAGGCCCACGGTATTGTCCCTCAATTGAAGATAAAATCAATAGGTTCGCTGAGCGCGACCGTCATCAGATATTTGTGGAGCCCGAAGGCTGGCATACGGTTGAGATTTATGTAAACGGATTCTCCACATCTCTCCCCGAAGATGTTCAGTATAAAGCCCTTTCCAAAATACCTGGATTTGAAAACGCCAGAATGTTCAGACCTGGTTATGCCATTGAGTATGATTACTTCCCACCCACTCAGTTAAAAATGAGTTTGGAGACTCAACTAATTGATAATCTGTATTTTGCAGGCCAGATCAACGGAACTACGGGCTATGAGGAAGCGGCTTGCCAAGGGCTAATGGCAGGCATTAACGCCCATAACAAAGTGCATGAAAAATATCCCTTCATCTTAAAAAGATCGGAGGCCTACATTGGTGTGCTTATTGACGATTTGGTGAACAAGGGTACTCAAGAACCTTATCGCATGTTTACTTCGCGGGCAGAATACCGAATTCTTCTAAGACAGGACAATGCCGATATCAGGCTTACGGAGAAAGGCCACAAAATTGGGCTGGCCAGCGATAAACGGTTACAAAATGTACGGGCAAAGCAGGAATCCATCGCCTCGCTATCAAGAGAGTTGAAAGAAATGCGTGTAAGCCCTGCAATTGTCAATCAAGGATTGAACGAAATAGATTCTGCTGAGATTACAGAAAAAGTCCCAGTAATAAATCTTCTCAAGCGGCCACACCTTGGCATTGTTGAGTTAAGAAAATTAGACAGCCAAATAGAAGAACGGTTGAGCAAATACACAACGGAAGTGCAACAGCAAGTTGAGATCGATATCAAATACGAATCGTATATCGACCGCGAACAAAAAATGGCCGATAAAATAGAAAGCCTTGAAGCCTATACCATTAAATCGGACTTTGACTACGACCGGGTAAAGGCTTTGTCAAGCGAAGCCCGCGAAAAATTGAAACGCATACGCCCCGAAACCATCGGACAAATGTCACGCATAAGTGGAGTGTCTCCTGCCGATGTTTCCGTCCTTACCGTTTACCTTGGCAAGTAATGGAGCACGAAAGTATTTCGATCTGCCCGGTTTGCGATCAGCAAGACTTACATCCCTATATCTCTGCAAAAGATCATACTGTTACTAGTGAAGAATTTACCATTCAAAAATGCGCCCGATGCGGATTCATGGCCACCAACCCCCGACCCTCGCTCCAATCCATTGGGGAATATTATTGTTCTGAAAACTATATTTCCCATTCGGGAAAATCAAAAACCATATTTGACAAAATCTATTTGTCCGTAAGAAAGCTAACCTTGAAATGGAAGTATGATCTGATAGCAGAACACATTTCAAACCCGGCCCGCATCTTGGATTTTGGTTGCGGCACAGGTGAATTTCTTCACACATTTAAAGCAAAGAACTGGAATGTAACAGGTGTAGAACCAAGTCTGCTAGCAAGGCAAAAAGCAAATCACCTCTTGGGCAATAAAGTTCTGAAAGAACTACAAGACGATAAAGATGTTTATGACGCAATAACTCTCTGGCACGTACTTGAACATATTCACTTATTAAATCCCACCCTACAAAAAATAAAAAATTGCCTTGCTCCCACTGGCATTATTTTTATAGCAGTACCAAATCCTGAATCGCATGATTGCAAACACTACAAGGAATATTGGGCGGGCTATGATGTGCCCAGGCACCTATGGCACTTCACGCGTGAAACTATGACTGCCTTGTTAAAAAAGAACGGATTAAAAATCATTGACATAAAACCAATGAAACTCGACAGTTACTATGTTTCTCTACTCAGTGAAGGATATAAAAATCCGGGCAGATCAAAACCGCTCCTTGCATTGAATGCAATCGTAGAAGGGCTCGCATCAAATCTTTCGGCACAAAAAACCAAGGAATACTCCAGCCTCATATATATCGCCAAGCTTGAATGAAGAACTTGTACAAAAGTTGTTTCATTATCGTCCTATCCGCCTGTGCAAGTGTAACCTCGCCAACCGGAGGGCCGAGGGACAAAACTCCTCCAGAGTTGGTGACCTCTTCACCATCCAATAACCAGAAAAATTTCCGTGGAAAATCCATAACCATTACTTTCAGTGAGGACATAAAACTCAAAGACCCAAAAGAAGAAATTCTCATTGTGCCCTCTGTGGGGAAAAACACAAAATACTCTGTGAAGAAAAGAAAACTGTTGATAGAACCAGAATTGGATTGGCAACCCAACACCACGTACAGCATAAACTTTCGCGAAGGGGTGCAAGACTTAACAGAAGGCAATCCAGCCGAAAACCTGCGCCTCGCATTCAGCACTGGAGCTACCATCGATTCGCTATCTATCAAAGGCATTGTGAAAGAAATGTTTTCGGAAAAAATACCAACCAAGATAACCGTTGCCCTTTACCAAGCCGACACCTTTGATATATTCAAACACTCGCCCATTTACTTTACTAAGTCCGACAAGGATGGCTATTTCTCGATACAAAATTTAAAAGCAGGAAAATATTTTGTCTTTGCCTTTGATGATAAAAACAAAAACCTGAAAGCCGAAAGCAAAACAGAAAAATTTGGATACGTGCTTCAACCTCTTGATCTTCCACAACCAAACGATTCAGTGGAAATATCCCTGATGGGTGTGGACACGCGCCCCATAACCATAACAAACATCCGGCACACCGACAAAACTTCGCGCATACGTTTCAACAAGCAAGTGGATTCCCTAACGGTGGCAGGCATATCACCAAAAGAATCAATCTTTTCCTTTGGGGCCGACCAAGCCGAAATAATATTTTACAACAGTTTTCCCTTGGAGGATTCTATCAAAACAAACCTCACAGCAAAAGACAGTGTGGGCAACTCAATTGATACTGTGTTCTACCTAAAGCGCACGGAGATAAAAACCATTGCCGAATCGTTCAAAACAAAAGAAATCGAATTGATATATGATGTGCCATCAAAGTCCATCAAACACATTATTGATTACAGCGTACCGCTTCAACACGTAAACACCGACAGTATTTTTATTAAACACGATTCGCTGACATCTACTCCCATCTCCACCAAAGATTTCACCATCGACACGTTAAAAAACCAGATCACGATCATATCCATTGTTACAGAAATCGAATCTGATGAAAAGAAGAAAACCACACCACCACAATTGACCTATGGAAAAGGAGCTCTCATTTCAATCAACCAGGACAGTACGAAACGATTTACCAAAGCACTAAAAATTTCGAAGGAAGATGAACTTGGAAAAGTGTTGATCACCGTGGACACTAAAGAGCCCAACTTCATCATACAACTCACTACCCCCGATGACCAAGTTGTGAGCAGCGTAAAAAATGTAAAAGAACATTCCTTCGGTTACCTCGAACCAAAAGAATATAAAGTGCGCGTGATCATAGACCAAAACAAAAACGGAAAATGGGACCCTGGAAACTTTTATCAAAAAATTGAACCCGAAAAAGTAATACTATATAAATCCGAAGAAGGCAAATACAGTTTTCCCCTACGCGCCAATTGGGAGTATGGACCATTGTTGATAAAATTCTGAACAACTTGTTTTTAAATGTGGAAGGACGTAAAAAACAACAGTCAAAACTTCCTAAAGCCATCTACAACCAATTTCGTGTGCACAACTATCTCTTATTTTCTTTCATGCACATAATGTGTAATTTGAGCTAAGCTAACTTAACAAAGTCATCCTAATGTTAACAACAAACTAAAAAGCCTCAAATAAGTACTCATACTAAGATGACAGCGCACACACTTATCAACAAGGCAAACACACTATAAAAAACCAGGACAGTTATCCACAAATCCACATGGACAATTACAATTACATAAAATATATATATATAATAATACTAATACAATGTCTTGTGTTTTGTGGACACACTGGTTTTGCACAAGACCGAACGGATATACAACTTGCCAGCGAATACGTAACAAAGGGCGAAAAAGAAAAAGCACTTTTGATCTTTCAACAACTTATAAAAAAAAATGAAAACCTTCCCTTTGTGCACGGCAACTACATCAACTTGCTTATCGAAATGGGCAAGTTCAACGAAGCCGAAGATTACCTTGAGCGCCTTATTCGCAAAGACGATAAAATTTACTACAGGCTTGATCTTGGTGTGCTCTACTTCCGCTCGGGCAATTTGCCAAAGGCCGATAAATATTTGAACTCGCTCATAAAGGCTCAGAGCGATGACCCTTACAAACTTAAAATAACCTCCGACTACCTTGCTTCAAAAAACCTTACTGAATATGCCGTTATCGCCCTGCAACAAGCGCGCAGCCAAAGTGACAATGAAAATCTGTATGCGCTGGAACTTGCCAACCTATATCGCATGGCCGGCAAGCGCGATCAAATGGTGGAGGAATATCTCAACTACGTAACACAAACT
>JAYVAI010000046.1:0-5391 GCA_043751075.1 Cyclobacteriaceae bacterium
AAACTTATTTTGATCTTCCTGGGCATCATTTTAATGACCGAAAGTTTTGGATGGGGATCCACCGGCCACCGCGCCACCGGCCTTATAGCCGAGCAGTACTTGAGCACCAAAGCCAGAAAGCGCATTGCTAAAATTTTAGGACAAGAGTCGCTGGCCATCGTGAGCACATGGATGGACGAAATCCGTTCCGACTCAACCTATAACTATACCACCGATTGGCACTACACAACCGTGCCGGATGGAAGTAAGTATGAAGATGTGGAGGCCAAGCCTGACGGAAAAATAGTTATGATGATAGAGAAGATCACCAACGATTTAAAATCAGGAACACTGAGCGCGAAGCACCAAGCGGAGTATTTAAAAATACTCGTGCACTTAGTAGGCGATATCCATCAGCCCCTGCACGTAGGCAAGCCTGGCGACCGTGGCGGCAACGACATAAAAGTAAAGTGGGCCGGTGGTGATTCAAACCTCCACCGCGTGTGGGACAGCGACATGGTGGACGATACGAAACTGAGCTACACCGAACTGGCACAATCCCTGGGCAAGCCCGATAAGGAAACATTAAAAAAATGGCAACAAACTTCCGTGCGCGATTGGGCGCTGGAGTCGGTCAGCTACCGGCCACAGGTATATGGCATCGGCAATGGTAGTTTAGGATATCGGTATTCATATAAGAACATGCCGTTGGTAAGGACCCGGATATTGCAAGCGGGCATACGCCTGGCGGGATTGCTGAATAAGATTTATGGGTAAGTATATTATATGTTGTTGGTATAGAACGGATTTTTGTGAAAGTATTTTGCGGCATGGCGAGGCGCCACCGGGCTATCGCTGCAAGTCCGGCCACGCGCACCCCGATAGCTATCGGGGCCAACACACTTCGGGCTTTCCGCTACTATCCCTTGCCGGAAATATCTCCTACAGAAATATTGTAGCACCAAATTGTTAACTGATGTTACGCATTAGCCCGGATTACGCGATAGGTTTGTTCACGCAAAGACGCAAAGGGTTACAGGGCAATTCTTTGCGCTCTTTGCGACTTCGCGGTGAAAATCGACTTGGGTTTTATTCTTAAGAAATCTCTAATGCTTAATCTGGTTAGTCTAATTTCAATATATTTTCTAAGTGGAACTTCGTGCCTGCCTGGCCGGCAGGCAGGGACACTAAGGCACAAAGAGAGCTCCGCTTTGCGAGAGCCCTCGTTTAATTGGGGCACGAAGTGCGTAACATCAATTTTTAAGACAAAACAAAAATATTTATGATCACGCCAACGCAAAAACCAAAAATCAAATTTCTTTTATTCCTGCTCATAGTTGTCGCTGCCTGCTCTGGCAACAAGGCATTGGATCAAGTGAAAACCACCGAAGGGTTGGTGTCGGGTGTGCGAAATGCAACTAACGATGTGATCGCGTTTAAGGGTGTTCCGTTTGCCGCACCGCCTGTGGGCGCCTTGCGCTGGCAACCGCCTCAGCCTGGATTGTCATGGGACGGTGTTCGCACATGCAATGCCTGGCCGGCCAGTGCTATCCAGGGCAAACCCGTGCCGTTCATGATGTGGACACAAGAGTTTATAACTCCTGCCGAACCCTTGAGCGAAGATTGCCTGTACCTCAACATTTGGACTCCGGCAAAATCTGCCAATGAAAAATTGCCTGTGCTCGTTTGGATACATGGTGGTGCATTCACGTCCGGATCGGGAGCTTGTGCTGTCTATGATGGTGAGGCACTGGCCCAGCAAGGTATTGTCTATGTAAGCATCAACTACCGGTTGGGGATATTTGGTTTTATGGCCCATCCCGAATTGACACGTGGGTCGAAGGATAATAACTCCGGCAATTTTGGACTCCTGGATCAGCAAGCGGCCCTTGGCTGGTTACAAAAAAATATAGCAGCCTTTGGTGGAGACCCTTCGCGCGTAACCATTGCGGGTCAATCGGCTGGATCGATAAGCGTGAACGCGCTGGTGGCTTCGCCTTTGAGCAAAGGCCTTTTTCATGGGGCCATAGCGCAGAGTGGTGGTATGCTTTCAGATCGCTTTTCGAAATCCTTACAAGACGCGGAGGCGATTGGTGTGGAGGTAATGAAAAAACTAAACGTCACCACAATGGATGAACTCCGCAGTGTGCCTGCCGACACGCTCTTGAAAACTGCTGGACAATTTCCGTTTGGAAGTTTTGCACCCATTGTGGATGGATATGTTCTCCCCGACAAAACAAAAAATATCATCCGCAGCAAACTGCACAATCAAATGCCCATGCTTAGCGGTTGGGTAACAGGCGATGGCGATTTATCTTCAGGCGAGCCAACTACCGCTACATCGTTTGCTGCATTTGCAAAGGAAAAGTATAGAGATCAGGCTGAGGAGTTCTTGAAAATATTTCCATCGCTCACCGATGAGGATGCCAAAAACTCAAAACGAAAATTAAATTTGATGGAGTTTGCCGGGTATCCTTCGCATGTGTGGTCGATGGTAAACACCAACCCAACTTATGTGTATCAATTCAATCACGTGCCCACCGACAAACCTGGGTTTCCAAATTACGGTGCGTTCCATACATCCGAAGTACCTTACGCATTGCATACATTGAAAATGTGGGAAAGGCCGTGGGCGGAACGTGATTATACGATGGAAAAAATCATGAGCTCCTATTGGATAAACTTTGCGAAAACAGGCAACCCCAACGGAAGCGGCTTGCCCGAATGGAAAAAGTATGATAGCCTTACGGGAAACATTATGGAATTCAACGAAGGTGCAGTGTTGAGGCCGGAAATGTTCAAAGGTGAGTTTGAGTTTATGGACAAATATGAAAAGTAGAATTAAATAAATACAGCCAACACATGTGCTCTCTTTTTTCGCCTTAGCTAAGTAATGACATTTTCATTAAAGTGTCATTCCGGGCGAGGGAATAATTTTTTTAAATTGGTTCACAAGCAAACGAGACCCGGAATCCCGTTAAGATTTGCGCCAATTTTTTTTATCGTGATCGCGAGTCGAGTAGAATATTTTCAATAGTGATAGAGGTTGAGCACCTCGCCCGCTATGACATTTACATTAATTGGAAGTAACATGACAAAGTAGGATTAATTAAATTACTGCAGCAAGCCTTTAGGAAAGTGTGGGGGATGCGTGAGACTTGTATAAATTTACCTTTTTGAAAATCACATCTACCAATGAAATTCACAAAACAGCAAATTATTGCAGCCATAAAAAATGCCGGGGTTGTTCCTCTGTTAACACACGGCGACCCCGAAGATGCCCGACAGGTGTTGGAGGCGGCCTATCGGGGTGGCATGCGTGTGTTTGAGTTCACCAACCGCAGGAGCAATTCGTTTGAAGTGTTTCAACATTTGCTCTCTGTTTCAAAAAAATATCCGGACCTTATGTTGGGCATTGGCACCATCCTGGATAGCCCAACCACCAAAAAATTTATTGATGCCGGTGCTCACTTCATTATTTCACCGATCATCAAATTGGAAATGGCCACCGTTTGTCACGAGCATGATGTGCCGTGGATACCCGGCTGCGCCACTCTCACAGAAATAGTTGCTGCAAAGGACAATGGTGCCGACATTATAAAATTATTTCCTGCTTCGGTGTTGGGCCCTGGTTTTGTTTCGTCCATCATGCCGGTGGTGCCCGGCTTGCAGTTGATGATCACCGGAGGGGTTGAGCCCAATGAAAAGAATTTGACCTCGTGGTTTAAAGCCGGGGCAGCTTGCGTGGGCATGGGCTCACAATTATTTACCAAAGAAATATTGGAGCAAAAAGATTGGGCATTGCTAGAACAAAAAGTGACCGAGTGCTTGAGCATTGCTAAAAGAATAAGAAAAGGATAACTCATAGGGAAATTGTCAAAATAACTTCCGCAAATATCAAAGAAAATAGCAAGCCTTATATAAGGCCGTCCCTCCAGGACTTACTTCTAACGTAAACACTATGACTCTACCATAAGGATCATCCCGGGATTTTTGGCGTAGTTTGAATCTTAAAGTCCGGCACTGGCGGACGGCCTTATGGTAGCAGGATATGGGTGAGTGAAGTTGATAAGTCCCGGAGGGACGACCTTATGCGGAAGTCTATTTTGGAAATTTTACATAGAAAGTTTATGGCTTCGATTCGTTCAATTCTTTCTCCTTTTTTTATGGCAGTGAAAATCATTTCATCAATTTTGCTTTGTTCTGTTTCTCTGTTCGCGGTAGGCCAACAATACACACCATCATCGATCTTTGCCCACAACGATTATGCACAGGCCAATCCGTTTTATGCTGCATACGAAAATAGGGTGGGCTATATAGAAGCCGATATTTTTTTAAGGAACAATGAGTTGTTCGTGGCCCACCTGCAAACGGAGATCAATGCGGAAAGGACACTCGCGTCACTGTACTTGATCCCACTTCAAGAAATGATCACCAAGAATAAAGGCTGGGCATATCCCGATTCTACAATCACCTTAACATTGATGATCGATTTGAAAACAGAGGGAGTTGCCACCGTAAAAAAATTGACAGATCAACTCAACCAACATAAGGAATTGCTCATGTGCAAAACTCTGCAAATCATGATCAGTGGCAATGTGCCTGATCCCCAGCTATGGAAAGACATTCCCACATTCATCTTTATG
The DNA here is from genome assembly GCA_043751075.1 of Cyclobacteriaceae bacterium. Lineage (GTDB taxonomy): Bacteria > Bacteroidota > Bacteroidia > Cytophagales > Cyclobacteriaceae > ELB16-189. Next base: position 4,626 of record JAYVAI010000046.1, read on the forward strand.
GATGGGAGGCCAAACATTCCTTACACAGCCGGTCAACTGGATCGTGTCGGGTTGATAAGCACCAATTTTAACCAACATGTTAGTTGGAATGGCAAAGACAAATTGAAGGAAGAAGACCGGACAAAACTTGAATTGCTCATCCGCTCTGTACACAGCAAAGGAAAAAAAATAAGGTTTTGGGCTGCCCCCGATTTTGAAAATGGTTGGTCAACGTTGCAAGGCTTGGGCGTGGATGTAATTGGTACCGATAATGTGGAGGGGCTGATGGCTTTTGTGAAGGAATGAATTTTCGATGTAGAGCCTTTAAAATAAATGCGATCTTTGCCTATGTGAATCATAAATTGAAAATTGAAATTCTAAAATCATAAATCAATGTCGGTTAGTTAAGCCCTATAAGTCCGAAGGACTTGAATTTGAATAGCCCCCAATGAAATTGGGGGAAAATAAAAAATCAGGAAAGACAACCCTGCAGGGGTTGAATATCTGATTTGACGCTCATTCAACCCCTTCAGGGTTGCGAGGTCATAAATCCCACTACCTCCGGTTTCACCGGAGGCTATTCACATTCAAGCCCTTTAGGCTTAACTAAACGGCATTGAATAATAAATCATAAATCTAAAATTCTTATGGATTGGTTTTCCATTTCAAACATTGATCAACTCGACTCCCCTGCCCTGGTTGTCTATCCAGAACGGGTGAAGGAGAACATCCGCGTCCTCAAAACTTTCGCCCCTGACACGGCCCGGTTAAGGCCGCATGTAAAGAC
>JAYVAI010000047.1:0-2070 GCA_043751075.1 Cyclobacteriaceae bacterium
CAATAGCTCAAGGGCTTCATGTAGTTTTGATAATAGGATTTCCTTCAAGCGTTTTTTAGAAGTGTTGCCACAAGTCAACCAAATGATTTTGGGTGGAGACTTATGCTTTTTAAACACCCTATAAAATCTTCATCTTTAGTTAGAACAACAGCATTCATTCTCTTAGCTCTTAAAAAGGCAATTTCGTCTTCAATAATTTCCCAATCCAATTGTCTAAAGGATATGCACTCAACTTTAAAATTTTGTTTTATCCAATGTGTTATGAAGGGTGAAATATGAACATCTAATAAAAGTGTCATGTGGCCACAAGCACAGGATGGTTCACCTTAGAGGCAGCGTAAAGAAGGCAAGCGGTAATGTCCTCCTCTTCCAAGGAAGGTAATTCTTCGGAAACAATTTCTTTTGGGCCAATGCCGGCAGCCAGTAGTTCAAGTACGTCAACAACCCTAATTCTCATGCCCCTTACACAAGGTTTTCCACCGCACACTTTGGAATTGGAAGTAATTCTGCTTAGAAGATTCTTTTCCATATCCAAAAATACCAAGAAATGTTGAACAAAAATTTGATGAAGCCAATAGCTACTTACTTAGCACTTTTTGTAACAGGAACACCTTTGGCGATGCACAAGATGTGGAGTATGAAGAACCAGTTTGCTTTTGTTTTGATAAATAAAAGAATTGAAGCTCTCGCAAAGAGGAAATATGGCTCACTATCTATTCTGGTTGAGCTACAATCTCTATATTTATGAGCTACAAACGGCAACAATCAATTTCACTAACGCCCCTTTGGAAGGAATCGCAAAGGTTTTTTTTTAATAGGCATAGGATTACTTTTTTTTGCCTGTTCCGGTTTTAACTTTACGACCCTAAATTTTTTTTATAAAATATGTTAGTCGTGAAATTTGGAGGCACTTCCGTGGGCAAGCCCGAGCGGATGAAAAAAATAGCTACCCTGGTATTGGGCATGCCCGGCAAAAAAATAGTTGTGCTTTCTGCCTTGAGCGGAACCACCAACGCATTGGTGAGGATTGGTGAAAACCTGCTGGCACAACAACATGCTGCTGCCACTCAGGAAATTGCCGAACTGGAAAAGCACTATCGGCAATTTATAAACGAACTGTATAGTTCGGCACCCTACAAAGCGATTGGTGAAGAAGTTGTGAGCCGCTACTTTAGCTTGATCAGGTTGCTGGCAGCCGGCAACCCCGACAGCTATCGGGGTGACGACCTCAGTTATCGCGAGTTGTTGGCGCAGGGCGAATTGATCTCAACAGAATTATTCTATCACCATCTGCAGGAAATAAAAATCAATGCACGGTTGCTGCCCGCCCTGAACTTCATGTCTATTGATGAAAACAGTGAACCTGAACTGGAAAAAATAAGCGAACGCCTAAAGCCCATACTCGAAACGATGGGCAACGCAGATATATTAGTCACACAAGGGTACATCTGCCGCAACCATCGCAATGAAATTGACAACTTAAAACGTGGTGGCAGCGACTATACTGCCTCGCTGATTGGCGCGGCCATCCGTGCAGAAGAAATCCAAATATGGACCGACATTGACGGCATGCACAATAATGATCCGCGCATCGTAAAAAAAACCATGCCCATTGCCGAACTTACCTTCGATGAAGCTTCAGAGCTGGCCTACTTCGGTGCTAAAATTTTACATCCTTCCACCATTGTGCCTGCGCAAAAATTTTCCATTCCCGTAAGGTTGAAAAATACCTTAGATGAAAAAGCACCCGGCACCATCATTAGTGACAAAGGCAGCAGCGGTCAATTCAAAGCGGTGGCAGCTAAAGACGGCATCACGGCTATCAAGATAAAGTCGTCACGCATGTTGCTGGCGTATGGATTTCTCCGCAAAGTATTTGAAGTATTTGAGCGATACAAAACCCCCATAGATATGATCTCCACTTCTGAGGTGGCCGTGTCGGTTACCATTGATGACAACACCCACCTTGCAAAAATATTGGAAGAGCTTAACACACTTGGAACTATTGACGTGGACCACAACCAGACGATCATTTGCATTGTGGGCAATATGCTTTCCGAAAAGGCTGGT
>JAYVAI010000048.1:0-2068 GCA_043751075.1 Cyclobacteriaceae bacterium
ATGGAGACAAAAGTTCTACTTGGTATTCGATGTCGTTTCCTTAAGCCCGAAGGGCTTAAACTTGAATAGCCTCCGGAGAAACCGGAGGTAATGGAATTAAATGATCCAACAACCCTGGAAGGGTTGAATGGATTCACCAAATATCCATTCAACCCCTGCCTGTCCGGCAGGCAGGCTTTCAGGGTTGCTTTGCCCCTAATTTTATCTCCCCCCAATTTCATTGGGGGCTATTCAAATTCAAGTCCTTCGGACTTAAGGGCTTTTATGGAAACAACATTCACTTGATATTCTTAAAAACAATTTTCCAGCGGCAACTACTAATCAATTGGTTGGCTTGAGAATGTCTTTTCTTTCAATTAAAAAAGCAGCGATGCAAAATACCAGCACTATTATCAGGTGAAAGCCCGTATCAATCCATTGGTTGGAAAAGGTTATTGGAAGTATGACCACGACAAGGACATAGGTAAATAATATGTATGCCAAATCTTTGACAACCGTATAGGGAATGGGATAGTGCCGCTGGCCAACCACATAGCAAGCCACCGCCATCGAAAAATAACACAACAGTGCTGCCACACTACTGCCCATGTATCCGGCCAACGGAATGAGTATAAAATTTCCGGCCACGGTGATCACCACACCCAGCAAAGTAATGTATGTGCCATAATGCGTTTTGTCGGTGAGCTTGAACCAAACGCTAAGATTATAATAAATACCCAGAAAGAGATAAGCCAGCAAAAGCACGGGCACAATGCCGCTACCCACCCAATATTCCGCGCCAACAAAATGTTTAAGAATATCCATATTGATACTGATGGCCAACAGCACCACGCAGCCCACGATCACAAAATAATGGTTCACCTTGGCGAACAACCCGGGTGAATTTTTATCGGTGGCATTTGAAAAGAAAAAAGGTTCGGCTGCATAGCGAAATGCCTGAATGCCCAAGCTCATAAACACGGCAAATTTATAACAGGCCCCAAAAATCCCCCCGGCTTCTTCGCGTGTTGTGCCTGCATAAAAATTTTCAGGAAGCCACCAGTCCAACATGCTCCTCGAAAACATTTCGTTGATCATGCCCGCCACGCCCGTGATCATAACCGGGTAGGCATAGTGCAGCATTTTGGGTGTGATCACTTTATCCCAGGCTGGCCGCCATGAAACAATTGTTTTGAGGAAGAAGATAATGAAGAATGAATTGGCGATAAGGTTGGCCAAAAACACATATCCAATGCCTATGGAAGGATCATAATTTATTTTTAGGAAATAGTAGTTGAGACCAATAAGAACACCGACATTAAAAATTTTGGCGGCAGCAAAGGTCATTGCCTTTTTTTCCAACCGCAGGCGGGCAAAAGGGATGGCCACGAGGGCGTCCACAAACATAGTGAGGGTTAGCCACACGATAAACTCGGGGTGATCGGCTATGTGCAAGGCACTGGCAAGGGGCGATGAGAAAGAAATAAACAATGCAGACAATAAAACACTGATCAAAACAACCGTGGTTTGGCCCAGGTTAAAAATCCTTTTTGTATCGGCACCTGGCATTGTGGCAAAGCGAAAAAAGGCCGTCTCCATGCCAAACATGTATATGATGTTGATCACGCCCACAAAGGCATATAGCTTGGTGATCTGGCCATACTCGGCTGTGCCAAACATGTTGATGGTGTGAAGAGGCACAAGCATGAAGTTGAGCATGCGGGGCAATATGCTGCCGATGCCGTAGAGTGCGGTTTCGCCTGCGAGGGATTTTAGTTTGTGCATGGAAAGAAAAGAAAATCAAATATATATCTCTCTATATTGATTTTGGCTTTCAAATTTTAATGAATCGGTTTCGGCCTGGAACCAAATTATAAAGACCGCAAATCCAGGGGCACTACCAAATCAAAAAAAATCATTCAAATTCAGCTTACCAGTTGAGCCACCGAATTGTCAAAATAACTTGTACACTTCTGGCTTGAAAAAAAATAACTTAGCGGCCTGGCGAGGCGCCATTGGGCTATCCGTTCCAAGTCCGTCCCCCCACAAAATCCACGCGCTTCGGGCTTTCCTCTACTATCCCGGGCCG
>JAYVAI010000049.1:0-14708 GCA_043751075.1 Cyclobacteriaceae bacterium
AATTGGGGGTCTTTTTGAGAATATAGAAAACTCTTCCTAATCAAGCTGGGTTCAATGATTTTTCTCTAACTTGTTAGTTAGTCGGATGACAGTAATTTAATTTTAAATTTTATCTTTAGAGGATAACAGCCATCCCATGATCACTGCATCACAACTAACTCCCGAGATCGAGTTTGCCACTTCCCGCAGCAGCGGCCCAGGCGGACAAAATGTAAATAAAGTGAACTCCAAAGTTATTCTGCGTTGGAATGTGCTGCATTCCACGCTGATCACTGACGAGCAAAAAGTATTTCTGCTAAATAAACTATCCACTCAACTCACCCGCGAAGGCGAACTAATTTTAAGTGCGCAGGAAAGCCGGTCGCAATTTCAAAACAAGGAAACCGTGATTGAAAAGTTTGATGCCCTGTTGCGCAAAACACAGGCAAAGCCAAAAATCCGAAAAGCCACCAAGCCCTCCAAAAGGTCTAAAGCAAAACGCGTGGACAACAAAAAACGCCACGCTGAGAAAAAGCTGTGGCGCAAGAAGTTGGAGTGAGAATCTGGGGCTGACTAAAAAGTCCGTCTGTCATCGCGGCCTTTGAGACGCGATCTCCTTTTTGCGCTCATAATTGGGATGCCGGGTCAAAGCAGGCCTGCTCGTAGCAGTTTCGGCAAAGGCACACCGAGCGATCTGGACTTTTTAGTCAGCCCCAGATTTACAACACCTTCTCCACAATCTTCCCCGACTTTTTGTTTTTCAAAATAACTTTCTTCGCGCCATAGTGTGTCACTTCTTCTTTCACTAAATAATGATCGGCATCATACTCCGTAAGGTGTGCATCCTTCGATACACCTGTGCGGCCCCGCCAGATGTCGAGCTTCACAGGTTCCCACAATTTACTTTTGGCAGAGCGATAGGCGGCATCCAGCACCGAGTTTACCACATAGCCATCATAAAATGTTTCTTTCGGCTGTGTTCCTTTTTCCATCGCGTTGAACATATCCATGAACATGTGGTTGTAGCCAAGTTCATTCAGCTCATCGCCCACCGGAAAGAGCCAGCCCGAATTGCTCTCGGCTTTCTCGGCCACATAGTCGGCACTTTTGCCGGTGGTGAACATTTCAAAACCCGTTCTCAAAAAGCTGTTTATCCATATCGTTCCTTCGGTGCCCATCACCTCATCGCGCAAGTCGAGCCCACCGCGAAATGTCCAGCTTACTTCAAACTGGCCGATGGCACCGTTTTCATATTTCACCAATCCAATGGCGTGATCTTCGGCATCAATGGGTTTCACTTGCGTGTCGGCCCAGCACATTACCTCCATTGGTTTTATGTCTTTGCCAATGTAACTTCTTGCAATCTCCACACAATGACAGCCCAGGTCGAGGATGCAACCGCCACCGGCTTGCTCAATATCCCAAAACCAATCGCTGTGTGGGCCCGGGTGTGTCTCGCGCGACTTTGCCCAGAGTATCCGCCCCAGCGCACCATTCTTTACGCTTTCGTGCGCTTTGATAAACTTGGGTGTGTAAACTAAATCTTCGAGGTAGCCATTAAAAATTCCTGCCTTCTCCACGGCCAGCAACATGCGCTTGGCTTCTTCGGCATTGCGGCCCAAGGGCTTGGTGGTGATCACCGCTTTCTTGTGCTTGCAGCAGAGCATCACCGCTTCTTCGTGCAAATTATTTGGTAAAGAAATGCACACCACATCTACTTCGGGGCGATTGATTGCCTCTTCCATATTGGTAGTTTGAAATGCCACCTTATAATCTTGTGCAAATTTTTTTACACTTTCTTCCTTACGGGAATAGATGGTGACGATCTTGTCTTTGCTTCTGTAGCCTTGAAGCGAGTCTGCATAAAAGCGGCCGATGAAGCCGGAGCCGAGCATTGCGATATTCATATTCTATAAAATTTAATTTTCAATTTATGGTTTAATGTTTTATTTCAAAAATTGTGTTCAATTTTTTTCAGCCTCTTTCCTGCGAAAGATACTAAAGATGAGGTTATCTGTTTTGGGTGGCAGGGGTGCATTTCAAAATGTCATGCTCTAAAGACCTCCAAGGTTTTTAAAAACCTTGGAGGTCTTACTGGAATGGTGTGATATTTTGAAATGCACCCGGTGGCTGTGGCTTTAAAAAAAAGAAGTAAATTTGAGTTGATCGAAAACCTTCATCGCCATGCAAGTCAATGATCTAAAATATAGTTTGCTCGATAAATTAATATCTATCCGTGATATTGGTTTATTGGAAAAGATAGACAATCTCATTGGGGATGTTGATGTGAATAAGTCGGTTTTTAGAACTACGGACAGGCAAAAGCAAATGCTGATGGAGAGCGAGCAAGATATCCGTAAGGGCAACTTAATTTCAAATGACGATTTAAATGCCGAAGAAGATCAATGGCTAAACGGGTAGCTGAGAACTGATTTTACGCATGAATTGAATTTCAATTTTTTTTCTTAGAGAACCTTTGTTCCTCACTCTTTAACCCAGATTACACATTAGAATTAAAGTGACAATGGTGATATCGCTTGCTGTCGTGGGTTAGTAGTTGCCACGACCTTTAGGTCGTGGGTTAATTGAGTAAGGATAAAGTCGGCTTTAGCCGAATTGATGAAAGAATATATTGGGAAGGCAATAATATAGATTTCAATTTGGGGCTAAAGCCCTTGCAGTTTATCCACCAATAAACCACGACCTAAAGGTCGTGGCAATTTATATACCCCTTTGCCTTCAGGCTGGCACTATATAGAATCCATCATAGAGCCGAAAATTTCTATTGCATAATTGCGGTTTAACTTGCCACGAACCTGCCTGACCGGTAGGCAGGGCCACTAAGAAAGCTCCACTTTGCGAGAGCCCTCGTTTAATCGGGGCACGAAGAGCGTAACATCAGTTTGTTAGTGACCTTGGACAAATTAGGTCAATCCAAAATCATAAATCACTTATCTAAACTCACAAATCAAATTTGTTCTATCCCTATCCTTGTGATTTAACTTTTGTCTCTATCATTAAAAAACAACAGGAACAACAAAAGCACTCCGCCCGCTATTGCTGCCGGCACCATCCACACACCGGTCCAGTTTGTAACGGCCGTGTCACCAATGCCAACGGTATAGTTGTCTTTCACTATTCCTGACAACACGGAGCCAATGAACATTCCTATTCCGTAGGTAGCCAACGAGATGAGCCCCTGTGCCGATGATTTTATTTTATCGCCCGCCTTTTGGTTGGCATAGATCATTCCACTCACAAAAAAGAAATCGAAACATATTCCGTGCAGGATAATGCCACCGTACAACATCCACTCCGAAGCCCCTGCATTTCCATATCCAAAGAAAACAAAACGAACTATCCACGCCAACAATCCTATTATCAGAATCTTTTTTATTCCGTAGCGTGCGTAGGCAATGGGCAACAACAACAAGAAGAGCACTTCGGAGGCTTGCCCCAACGACATTTTATTTTCGACATAAAAATTAGGCACCACGGCACCGGGGTTGGCCGCAACAAAAGCATTTTTATACGCGTCTGTTATGGAAGGGTTGGCCAGCGCATAGTAGAAAGAAAGCGGAATGCAGATGAGCACCGAGGCGATGAAGAAAATTGCAAAAGACCTGTCCTTAAATAAAACGAATGCGTCCTTGCCAAGCACCTGCCCAAAGCTGACCGGGCCCGTGATGGTTGCCGGGGTTTTAGGAAGGGTGAATGCAAATAGACCTATGCCCACCGCAGTGAACATGGACACATGAAAAATGGTGACCGAGTCGCCCCAGCCCATGTACCCCACCAAGTTGGTAACGGCAATCCACGCAATGGTACCCAACAACCGGATGGGAGGAAATTCTTTTGCAGGGTCCGCCATCTGCCGCATGGAGATGGAGCTTGTTAAAGAAATGGTTGGCGCAAAGGTGAGGCAGTACAACAACATGGTCCAGTAGAATGTATCATAGTCAGTTATCTGCGTAAGCAAATAAAGTACAAGTGCGCCCACTAAATTCAGCACGCCCAACACGCGCTCGGCATTGAAGAAGCGGTCGGCCAGCATGCCCACCACGAATGGAGAAATGAGCATGGCAATCGAAAACGTAGCGTAGATGTTTCCTACTTGTGCCCCCGTGAAATCGATAGCGAACAGATACTTTGAAAGCTGACCATACCAGGCACCCCACACCACAAACTGAAGGAACATCATGATGGAGAGTTGTATGCGGGTGTTGGTATTCATAAGGGCATGTTAGTTAGTTTTGATCACAACAGGAGTTTTTAATAAGCGAAGAAAGATAGAAACGGATTTTTTAATTGCGAAGGGCGAGGCGGGATTTTATCTGAACGGCAATTACAATTAAGCAATTGACAATGTAGTAGAAGTGAAAAAGGCAATTGACAAAACAACAGTTGACAAAGAACCGTATCATTTGTCAATTCAGTAGCAAAGTATTATCAATTGCCCGTTGTCAACTGTCAATTACTCCCCGGCCTGTAGTTAGATTCTGTAAAAATTTCTTTGGCATCTTTTATTTTCATGATCTGCGGAAGCGTGAGGTCAGAATTTCTTTCTGCATATTTATTCACGATCTGCCAACCTACCCACGTGCCAATGCGGCCGGGAGCCTGATCGCCAATCTCGTAGGTCTTTGGCCGCTCGGCAATGTAGCGTTGTTTCACCAGTTGTGCCGTTGAGTAAAACGCTTCGTCTTCCACTAATTTTTTCCATATCATATCCTGGTTGGCGCGCGCTCCGGTCATTTCTTCTGCGGTGTAGCCTATCAGCACGCTATCGGGCACACAGGGCAACATGTGTTTTGCAAAGTAATAGGCTTTGCCATAGGTGATCATGTCGGCCAGCACGGTGTGGTCGCTCAGGTCGGTTTCATTGTAGCGCGCATCAATTCCATATAGCAACATGATACTGGGCACGATAAAATCTTTTTCATATCTGCGCAGCATATACTCGTACATGTTGGGCCGGAAGCGTGCTTTTTTTCCGAGGTAATAATCGAGCCCGATAATGATCAGTGAGTCGCTGACAAAGAGATCGCCTTCCAGTCCGGTGATCACCGTTTGAACCCGTGGCACTTGAAAATCGGGGTAATACGATTTGACGTTGGCAAAGGCCACCGACAATTCTTCTTTTAATAATTTACCGTTTCCAAAAATAGATTTTGTTTCCGTTAGCAACGTGTCCAAGTGTGGGTTGCTAAACCGGCTGTACAGTTCAGTTACAAACATCGAATCGCTTGGATATGCCTGTCGGTTGAAGAACAAGTCGCGCATGGTGACATGGCGCGAAAAGAAATCAACTAAATCCTGTTTGCTTGCGATGGCCGGAAGAGAATCTTCCAACGGTTCGAATTGTAAGTCAACGGTTATGCCTTCGGTGTTGGGTGCATACACACACTCCTCTTGCACAGCTTTGTTGCATGAATAAAAACCAATTGAAAAAAGTATGATGACGATCAACCATCGCATAGCCGAAAATTTTTGTGCTGCGAATATGGATATAAAATCAGTGGCGGTCAAGCATTGCAATTCTTACGGGTAATGTTGAATTTGCAAAACTAAAATCCTCCTGTGTATTCTAAACCCAAACATATTGCCGTGGCCGGAAACATTGGCTCCGGAAAAACCACGTTGGCCGAAAAACTTTCGAAGCATTATGGCTGGGCCCCACTCTACGAATCGGTGGACCACAATCCCTACCTCCGCGATTTTTATGACGACATGACTCGCTGGGCGTTTCACCTCCAGATTTATTTTCTCAACAGCCGCTTCAACCAGGTGCGGCAAATCCGCGAAAGCGAAAAAACCATTATACAAGACCGCACCATTTATGAAGATGCGCACATCTTTGCCGCCAACTTGCGCAAGAGCGGGCACATCAACGAACGCGACTACCAAAGCTACCTCGATATTTTCAACTCGATGATAAGCTTTGTGCAGCCTCCCGATTTGCTGATATACCTAAAAGCCGACATACCGAAACTTGTTCAGCAAATACAAAAGCGCAACCGCGATTTTGAATTCAACATCAAGTTGGAGTATTTGAAAAACCTAAATGAGCATTATGAAAATTGGATCGGCAACTACACGCAAGGCAAGCTGCTGGTGATAAACGTGAACCATCTTGATTTTGTGGAACGCATAGAAGATTTTTCTTTTATCGTGGGCCAAATTGAATTGGAGTTGAACAGTTTGTTTAGTTAGAGTTCCATAAAGTCCAAATCTCACCTGCCTACCGGCAAGGCAAGCGCACAAAGGCCTAAACAACGCAATTAATTGCGCCAGGTAAATTCAATATCAATATCATAAAGTTCCATAATCAGTTTTCGCATTTTCCTTTTCAGTGCATCCACAGTTGTGGCAACATCAACAATAAGATTATTGCGGAAATTGACTCTTCCCCAAAGTCTTCCATCCTCTCCCTTTTCAATTATTAAATTGATTTTAGTCATCGTGATTATTATTTTAGTCCAGCTTGTTTCAATATGGTAGGGGGCATTTCAAAAATGCGTAGTCTGCATGAAATTTAAATGTCGCCCCGCTGGGGCTTGGAAATCATACTTGAATTATCCACTACCAAAATATCGTTCCTACGGAGCTTGAAAGCCCGCCAATTGGCGGGGCGAGATTTTGGTAGTGGAAAAATTAGTCATCAGAGAAAATAGCCCCAGCGGGGCGAAATTATGGAACCGTGTATTTTTGAAATGCACCCCTTTTGGTATATCCCCTCCCAAGTTATAATTTGAAAACTATTTCCTCCTCAGCAGTTTTTTTATCTGAGGCCTATGGTGAATGATATGCTCGCCAAAAAATTTCAACGCTTGCTGTATGTTGAGCATGCCGGCAAAGGGATGTTTGTATATTTTTCTTTTCAATTGATCATCCTGAAATTTTTCTAAGGTGTCTTTTAGTTCGCCCCGCGTTTTGCTCCACGCGGCTGTCAGCTGTTCAAGGGTTTCAAAAGACGTTGTGTTTTCGGCTACCACTTTTGGGGCTTTAAATTTTACGAAAGGCAATCGTTGGGAAACGACAAGAGCAATCATTTTTAGTTCTTCGGCAAATCCGGTATTGGGTGCACTTTGTATCCCCAGCATTTTTTTGTTTAGATAATTTACGGAGAGTTGTTCAGCGGCAATGATATGTGATAGTATCTTGGCGATGGACCATTTTCCTTCGGGGTGATTGTTGATTTTCTCCACGGCCAGCGATTCAATCAAACCAAGCACAGCAAGGCGCTGCGATTCAAGTGAAGTAAATAATGTTTGCAGTTTCTTGTTCACGGCTTCTCATTTTTTTATAAAAGTAGGAATTATTAGTTTGTGAGGTTATTGGCTTTTTCTATATTTATAACAACCAAACAAACCCAACCAAACATGAATACAAACTATGCAGGCTTTTGGCTACGATTTGTAGCCGCAATTATTGACGGAATCATAATTGGTGTCGTCCAAACTTTCATCTTTGTTCCTTTACTGGCTGCTGTAGGCTTAGGTTTTGCAAGTGGTGCCGAGAACATGGATTTTTCAGATCCTGAGCAGGCTGCTGGAATGATGGCCTCTATCGCTGCCCTTATGGGTGGCTATTGGATATTAACAATATGTATCCAAGTCCTCTACTCTACTTTTATGGAAAGCTCAAAGTTTCAAGCCACCGTTGGCAAATTGGCACTTGGTCTAATAGTAACTGACCTTAGTGGCACTAAGCTTGATTTCTCAAAAGCATTGGTGCGCAATCTCTGTAAAATAATTTCTAACTTCACCTTATTCATTGGCTACATTATGGCGGGCTTTACTGAAAAGAAGCAAGCCTTGCATGATATGATAGCAAGCACCCTGGTGGTAAAGAAATAGAAGTCCGACAGAATGGATTCAGAATCAAAAGGCACCTGCGAGAGCGCTTTTTTTACGAAAAAAAATTAATTCTTCGGGGTTGCATAACCACCCGTGCCGGCAAGTACCCCGCCATTTCCCCCTCGGCTTCAATCAGGGTTTCGCGGGGCGATGTAATTTCCAATGCTGTTGCCGTAGAATAAAGAATGCTCCTGTCCTTCACTTTCTTTTTTCCTTTTAATGTTTGCAAGAAGAAAAGAAATTTTATCACCGGCATATCGGTGGCGATAAACGTAGCAAAAATTCCATCATCGGGTTTCGCATCGGGGGCGATGTAGATTTTGTTTCCGAACGATTTTCCATTGGCAATGGCAAGCACCCGGGCTTTTCCGTTCCACGTCCAGTCTGCGGTGCGCACTTCAATCTTTTCGGGTTTATGCGTGAGAAAGGTGTTGAGTATGGTGGTGTAATAGCGTATGTTGGGGCCGAGCCACCGTGGGGATCGCTCCAATTTTTTCACCGTGTCGGGCCCCATGCCTACGCTGCACACGTTGATAAAATATTTTTCTACCGGGTTTCCTTCTTGGTCATGGCACAAAATTTTTCCAACATCTATCAGCTTTGGTTTGTTTTCATCCAGCAGTTTTACGAGTTGCTCAGCGTTGCCCCGCACACCCATCATCGCAGCAAAATCATTTCCCGATCCAAGCGGAACAATGCCGAGCATAGGAATTTTCGATGCTGATGTTTTCAACATTCCGTTCACCACCTGGTTCAGTGTGCCATCGCCTCCAGCCGAAAGTATCACATCACATGTTGCAACTGCCTCTGCGGCAAGCTGTGTAGCATGACCGGAAAATTGTGTTTCAAAAACCTCGACAGAAAATTTTTGTCTTAGGGCAGGAAGTATCTGCTGATAGAATTTCTTCTTCTTTCTGGAAATGCCGTTGAGGATGATGGCGATTTTCACTGGGCGATGGTTCTATTTTCAAACTCAATCCCGATAGCTATCGGGACAAATCCCTTCTGACTTCTATTTTCAAACCCAAACCCCTCCTAACTCCTAACTCCTATATTCTGACTTCTGACTTCTATTTTCAAACCCAATTTCAAAAACAAAAACAAACAAACCGAAACCCTCCTCACTACTAACTACTATCTCCTATCTCCTATTTGCAGTTTTTCTTGATCGCAGCTTTTGCATCGGGCGAGCCCAACTCTTCGGCATGTTTCATATCCAGGCAACCGTCATAGTTATTGTTCATCAGCAACTTTACCATGCCGCGCTGATAATAGGTTTCGGGGTCACCGGGATATAATTCGATGGAGAAAGTATAATCTTCCACTGCCCCTACATAATTTTCTTTTTCGGTTTTGCTCAGTGCGCGGTTGTCGTAGTAGGTGGGGTTGGTTTCGTCCAGCTCAATGGCTTTGGTATAGTCGGCAATGGCGCCCTCGTAGTCTTCCATCGTATGTTTGAGCACCCCACGCAGGTTGTGTGTCTCCGGGTCAATGCCATCTAATTCTACCGCCTTGTCGTAATCCGCCAAAGCACCTTTCAAATCTTCGGTAGCAGTTTTGGCCAATGCGCGGTTTTCAAATTTGAAGGGGTCTTTCGCATCGAGCCGTATTGCCTCATTATAATCAAGAATGGCTTTGTCGAACGTGGAAGTATTGTAGAAAGCCACGCCCCGATAGTTATAGAGGTTCGCATCGCCTTTGTCCAACTCAATGGCTTTGGTATAATCGTCAATGGCACTAACAAATTCTCCCAGTTCTGCTTTCACCAGCCCACGGTTGAAATATTTGTCGGCATCGGCAGTGCCCAGTTCAAGGGCTTTCGAAAAATCAAAGTACGATCCCTGCAAATCTTCCACATTGTATTTTGCAAAGCCGCGATTGGTATAGGCATCGGCATAGCGGGCATTAAATCGGATGGCTTTGTCGAGATCGAGAATGGCCGCTTCATCATCGCCCAAATTTATTTTCGATTCTCCGCGCAGGTTTAGTGCCTCGGTAAAGGTTGAGTCTATCTCCAGCGCAAAACTAAAATCGCCAATGGCTCCGTAATAATCTTGCAGGCCCATGCGCGCTTGCCCCCGAAGTGAGAGTGCAACTTTATTTTTAGAGTTCGCATCTATGATTTTGGTAAGGTCGGCTTTGGCACCCATATAATTTTTGGTTTCCAATTTTTTCTTGGCCGCGTCCAGGGCTGCATCGTTTTGTGCCAGCGCAAAAAAAGGAAGGAGTATAAAGAGTGCGATCAGGTTTTTCATAATCAATAAATTCTTACGGGCAAGTTAGCAAGTTTTGAATTAATGCGATGTTGCCGGTAAGACACGAAGCATCGAAATTTTTTTTTGAGACATAATCCTACTTGGTCATGTTGCACACACATTGAATCGAACGTTCGGCTGACTAAAAAGTCCAGATCGTTCGGAGTGTCATGCCGGGCTTTGACCCGGCATCCTAATTGTGAGCGCAAAAAAGAGATCGCGGCTCAAAGGCCGCGATGACAGACGGACTTTTTAGCAGCCCCAGTGTGAGGTCTCATTCATTTGCCATCCCCTTGAGCCGTTCCGCACATTTTTAAAACCTCGTTATCAGATAATCGTAAATTGCAACTGTAAATCTTATACACATGAAATATTTTATTGCTATTGTTTCCATTTGCCTTTCAGGCTTCACCAATTGGGCACAAGAAAAGCCATTGGACATGAAGATGGATTTTGAACTATACGATCCCCCATCAACCCTGAAGGTGGAAGAACACAAACTCAAAAAATCAAAATTCCCATTCATTGACATTCACAATCACTATGGCAGCATGAACACAGCCGACCTGAGCGAGCGCGTGAAGTTTATGGACTTGCTGAATATGGGCGTGATGATAAACCTGAGCGGGCGCGGCTTTCGCAGCAGTGGCGACCACCTTGAAAAATCTTTTGAAAATATTGCCAAACAATATCCAAACCGGTTTGTACTTTTCACCAATGTTGATTTTGCTGACATTGACAATCCTGAATGGCCGGCCCGCATGACCAAACAATTGGAGGCCGATGTAAAACGTGGAGCGAAAGGATTGAAAATTTATAAAAACTTGGGCATACACGAAAAAGACAGCAAGGGCAACCGCATTTCTATTGACGATGCGCGCATAGACCCAGTGTGGGCCAAGTGTGGTGAGTTGGGCATTCCCGTGCTCATCCACTCGGCAGACCCCAGACCTTTCTGGGACTCCATTGACAATCAAAATGAACGCTGGCTGGAATTAAAATTGCATCCGCGCAGAAGGTATGACGAATCATTTGCCCGATGGGAAACCATCATTGCCGAACAGCACCGTGTTTTTAAGAAACATCCAAAAACAAAATTCATCAATGCACATTTGGGTTGGTATGGAAATGATTTGAAAAAATTGGGTGAGCTCATGGATTCGTATCCTAACATGTACACCGAAATTGGGGCGGTGATTGCCGAGCTGGGCCGGCAGCCGCGCGCGGCAAAAGCATTCTTGACAAAATATCAAAACCGTGTTCTCTTTGGCAAAGACAGTTGGGTGCCTGATGAATACGAAACGTATTTTCGTGTGCTGGAAACGGAAGACGAATATTTTCCTTATCACAAACGCTACCATGCCTTCTGGCGTATGTATGGCCTCGGCCTGCCCGATGAAATACTAAAAAAGATTTATTACAAAAATGCGATGAGCCTGATCCCCGGCATTGACAAAACTTTGTTTCCGAAGTAGGTTCGCTGCATTTAAACGCAGAGGCCGCTAAGTAAATCCACGCAGAGATAACCTTTAAGGTGTCAGGACGCCTCGATTCTAGTGTTGTGTTAAGTGTAAAATGGCGGGTTTACATTTACAAACCAAGAACATGTTTGGGATATGAAACTCGTCTGCGGCAGACCTGCCGGCCAGTCAGGCGGGTCTGCCGCTTTCATCAATCCATACGTCAGAATATAGTTAACACAACACTAGCTAAAAATTTTAAGCCTTTGCGTAAATCCACGCAGCGTTTCGCCAAGTAATTTTTCTCTGCGGTTCTTCGCGAACTTTGCGGTTTAAGTTATGGATTTCGATTCTGAATTTTAAACCCAGTGCTCGGCTGGTAGCTAAATGCACCGCAACACTACTCCCCATATTTCAAAAGAAACTCCGGGTTGATGGCTTTGAGTGTAACACGCCCATTGTTGAAATTTTCGTTCGACAATATCAAATCTATTTTTTCCAGCAGAGGCCTTATCACAATCCCTTCGGCCCACAGGTCGGCCCGGAGTGCCGATTTGCGCGTGGCCATTTGTATGATAGAATCAATATCGTTGGACAGCCGATAGTCGGTGGCCAACACCGGCACCGTCTGCAAGCCTAAGCTTTGTACGGTGCTTATAAATTGTGAGTAAGGATGGTATTCAAAGCGGTCTATGTCAAACAAATTAAAAAAGTAAACTGTGTGCCCGCGCAGTTTTAGTTTGTTGTCTTGCACAAACTCGCCCACCAGTTCGCCTTGCAGGGCAAAGTTTCCTTGCAGGCTGCGAAGCTTCGCTTCAATGTCCAATGCGCGCGCCACTTTCCAAAAAGTGTTTTCCGCATCTTCCAGCAAATCTAAATTGCGGCTGCACACGCCAAATTCATTTTGGTATACATAAAAAGTAGCCGAACTGCCATCTAATTTTTCGGTCACATAGCACACCTCTCCTTTATATTTATCTAACAACCGTTGCATTACTTGCACCCGTGTTTCATCTGTTTTGGGAATGAACGATGGAAATTTTCCTTTGGCAATTCCGCTCAGGTGCGCGGGCACGGGTGGCTCGTACTTAACCACGCCCAATGCTTCGGTGCAGTCGGCATCTTCTGCCACCTCATAGCCGGCAGGCAAAAAAGAAAGCGGAAAACAAATGCCCTGCGAAATCTGCCCGCGCAGGCGTATGGTTTTCACCCGCATCTTTCGGGGCCGCAAAAATTCAAACTCCGGCCTGTCTGGGAAGAGGCTGTCGATCTCGCAATACACGCACAGGTCGCCCACTTTAAATTCATCTTTCTTCACCACCAATTGCCAGCCCAGCACCGAGGCACGCTCAATGGCATCGGCCCCTTCTATGGGACTAATGGATTTAATTTTTTGAATGCTTGCCAGCTTGCGCATGGTTGCAAATTTAGTTTTTGTTTATGGATTTCAAGGCTGCATTTTTAACGCAGAGGCCGCAAAGTTAATGCAACCCAGAGTTTCGCAACGTAAAATTTCTCCGCGGTGCTTGGCGTTTAGCTATGGATTTCAAGGCTGCATTTTTAACGCAGAGGTCCCAAAGTTAATGCACGCAGAGTTTCGCAACGTAATTTTCTCGCTGCGGTCCTTCACAGGAAAATTTCTAACTTACCAGTGATTTTCATAACTTGAAAAAGCTAAAATACCTCAGCGTTCTCTCCCTTCCACTCACGGTGCACATCGCATTTACCTCAACGGGGATTTTAACTTTTCTGCCAGTGATATTCTTTTTTGGGTTTGTGCCGATTGTGGAATTGATGCTCAAGCCCGACAACGAAAACCTGGAGGCAAGAGAAAGGGAACTTGTAGCTAATGATAAAATGTACGATTGGCTTATTTACCTGATGCTTCCCGTACAGATTTTTTTTCTTGTCCATTTCCTTTCAGCGATTGGGGACGAAGGATTGTCTGGCTTGGATATGACGGGAAGGATAATGGCGATGGGGCTGATGTGTGGTGTGTTTGGAATAAACCTCGGCCACGAGCTAGGTCATCGAAGCAGTAGGGCCGAGCAATTTATTGGAGAGATATTATTGCTCACCTCGTTGGAGAATCATTTTTTGCCTTACCATAATTATTGCCATCACAAACACGTGGCCACCCCACACGATCCGGCCACGGCCAGAAAAGGTGAAGCTGTTTATACTTTTTGGTTGCGCTCGCATGTTGGAAGCTATGCCCTGGCCTGGCAGGTTGAATGGCAACGGCTGAAAGCCAAAAACAAAAACCCATTTTCATTCAACAACAGAATGGTGGGCTACACGCTTGCGCAGATCGGTTTGATTGGGTCTATATTTTATTTCTTTGGATGGCACGTGACGTTGGCGTTTTTGGCGGCCGCCACCATGGGCATTATCTTGTTGGAAACGGTGAACTACATAGAGCACTACGGCTTGCTCAGAAAAAAAACTCCCACAGGTGATTTTGAAAGAGTGCAACACAAACACTCCTGGAATTCTGACCATGTGGTGGGAAGGATTTTGCTTTTCGAATTGTCGCGCCACTCCGACCATCACTATCGCTCCAACAAAAAATATCCCATCCTCGATTCCATGCCCAATAGCCCGCAGATGCCTACGGGCTATCCTGGCATGATGGTTTTTTCTATGTTTACACCTCTCTTCTTTTTGTATATGCACAAGAAGCTGGAGCAAATGGAGAATCAACTTGCTTAAGCCCCACTACGATTTCATCATCATAGGCTCCGGCTTCGGTGGCTCTGTTTCTGCCTTGCGCCTTTCCGAAAAGGGGTATAAAGTCCTGGTCATCGAAAAGGGAAAAAAATTCGAAAGCACCGATTTCCCCAAAACAAACTGGAACCTGAGGAAGTGGTTATGGCTGCCACAATTGAAAATGTTTGGCATACAGAAGCTCACGTTTTTCAGGCATGTTTCTATACTCAGTGGCGTAGGTGTAGGTGGGGGTTCGCTCGTGTATGCCAACACATTGCCCAAACCGAAAACAGAATTTTTCAATCACGGCTCATGGGCTAAACTGGCCAATTGGGAAATGGAACTTGCGCCCTTCTATGATATGGCCTGGACTATGTTGGGCGCGGCCGTCAATCCATTTCTGGCCGCAAACGATTTGGCACTTCAAAAAATGGCGCAGCAATTGG
>JAYVAI010000050.1:0-2059 GCA_043751075.1 Cyclobacteriaceae bacterium
AATCGCTTTGGAGGAAAAATACAAGGCCGAATCCTGCCAGGTTTTTTGACTTACTCCATAGGTGCCTCGGTTATACCACAACAAGGCCTTTAAGGCGTAAGCCTGCGAAAAGTTAGGATCCAATTTTAAAGCCTGGTCAATTAAAAGGAGCGCATTGTCATTGTCCAGTTTTTCTCCGTTGGATTTGTTCCGCACCGCCCTCGCCTTGAGAAAATAATCGTAGGCCTTGGCGTTTTGTGATAATTCCTTTTGGATGTTCGTTTTCTCTGTTGCCGTGAGCCGGGCTTCCAGGGCGTTAGCAATCTCAATGGCAATCTCGCTTTGCAAAGCTAGTACATCTTGCAAATCGCGGTCGTAGGTTTCGCTCCAAAGATGTGTGTCCGTTTCTGTATCAATCAACTGAACAACCACCCTAACTTTATCGCCAACACGCCTCACGCTGCCTTCCACAATGTTGGCCACGCCCAACTCTTCCCCAATTTCGGTCATGGATTTTCCTGTGCCTTTGTATTGAAGAGTGGATGTCCGCGATTTTACTTTCAGGTCGGCAATCTTTACCAGGTGGTTGAGGATGTCTTCGGTAATGCCGTTGCTGAAATAATCCTGTTCGGGATCGTTGCTCATGTTTTCAAATGGCAACACCGCAATGGACTTGTTGGGTTCTTTTCCCAACCAACTTCCAAGTCCTCCAAAGTAAAATATCCCATACGATGCAAACGAAATCAAACAAATCAAAGCGGCTGCAATGGCAATTTTCTTTCGCGTGGATGTTGGAACCGTTTGGGTTTTCCTCAGTGCAGATACGTAAGGGGTTGGGCTTATGCTATTTTGAATACCAACGGTAAGTTCTTTTATAGCACGGGCTACCTTGTTTATTTGGTCAGGATAAAAAGTATGATTGAGGTTGCTTTTGGCATCCTCCTCCACAGGTTTCAAAGGGCGCACCACACCGGAAGTCCGGTAAATAAATTCTATTCCGCGAAGATGGCCTCCAAATTCGGATTCTATCAGCGGCCTATCGGATGCATCAAGTTCATGAATGGATATAGGCAAAATGCGACTGGCTACATTTCCGTTTGTCAATTTTATCTTCAAACCTAACGCATCGTCAGCAGCAATTTTCTTGAATGCCAAAAACTCATGTTTCCAGGCAAAGCCTTTTGGGTCGCAATAGGTTTGTGAGATGATGGGGATAAAAATCAGGCACTTAAGTTTGTCTTTGAGCGAAGCATCCACATCGTGGGTTTGAAGCAGGCCATCGTGAGGATTTGCATCAAAGTAAACGCTTACAGGATCCTTGATGGTGGCGGCAAGTTCCTCTTGCAGGTTTTTAACAAACTCGGTTACCCAACCAGAGCGATTGTCATTGTGGCGATAGGATATAAAAATGTCGTATTCGAAACCAGTGATAAGGGAAGGCATAGATCAAATATAGTGAATGAAGTTATGCCAATGGTAGAATTTATACCAAAGGGTTGTTGCCTCAGCTATAACTATAACTTCCCCTGAGCACTATAAGCATCACTGCTTCACCAAATCCATTGACATAAATGAAAACCATTGGGTTCCGTTCTTAACAGTATTTTTCATTGCATGCAGCCCCTTTCTCCTCCTATAAAAGTCTGTTGCAACAAACCGCTTAATGTTTAAATTGCGGCTGTCACCTAAACTGATCACAATGAAAAAGAATTTTCTACCCAGTTTTTTATTGATGTTGATTTGCCTCTCAACATTTGCCCAAACCGAACTGCAACACGTTGAAAAACTCAAAGCCGAAGCGGCATTGGAAGTTGACAAATATGCTGTGCTCGGCCAGCAGATAAACGACATGTTGTTCAGTTTTTCCGAGTTGGGCTTTCAGGAATATGAAACCTTCAACTACCTCACCACTTTGCTTGAGAAGAATGGTTTTAAAGTACAGAAAAGTGTAGCAGGCGTTCCCACGGCATGGATTGCTACCTGGGGGTCGGGCAAGCCGGTGATTGCTTTGGGCTCGGATGTGGACTGCATTCCCAAAGCATCACAAAAACCAGGCGTGGCTTATTCCGATCCAATCGTG
>JAYVAI010000051.1:0-2054 GCA_043751075.1 Cyclobacteriaceae bacterium
ATGAAGGGCTACAACCTTTGAGCGGTATATTAATCCTTTGCGTGATTTCAATTTTTGAATTTACAAGAACTACCCCAACTCTGCTTTCAAAAACTTTCCCGTAAAGCTCGCAGGGTTTTTCGATACCGTTTCGGGTGTGCCCTTTGCCACCATGCGCCCGCCTGCATTACCACCTTCGGGCCCCAAATCGAAAATGTAGTCAGCCGATTTGATCACGTCCATGTTGTGCTCTATCACCAACACGGTGTTTCCTTTGTCCACCAATTTTTGCAGCACATCCAGCAGGTGGCTGATGTCCTGAAAATGCAAACCCGTGGTGGGCTCATCCAAAATATAAAGTGTCTTGCCCGTGTCGCGTTTTGAAAGTTCGGTGGCCAACTTCACACGCTGCGCCTCCCCTCCCGACAAGGTGGTGGCATGTTGCCCCAATGAAATATAGCCCAGGCCCACTTCGCTTAGCGTTTGTATTTTTCGTAGAATGCGATGCTGCTTTTCAAAAAATGTTACGGCCTCCTCCACCGTCATGTCCAGCACATCGGAGATGGATTTTCCTTTGAAGCGCACCTCTAATGTTTCGCGGTTGTAGCGTTTGCCTTTGCACGTTTCGCACGGCACATGCACATCAGGCAAAAATTCCATTTCAATCAAACGCAGCCCCGCGCCTTCGCACGTTTCGCACCGGCCTCCTTTTACATTAAAAGAAAATCGGCCTGTTTTATAGCCGCGTATTTTTGCCTCCGGCATCTGCGAAAACAAATCGCGTATGTCAGTGAACACGCCCGTGTAGGTGGCCGGGTTTGATCGGGGCGTGCGGCCAATGGGTGATTGATCCACTTCAATTACTTTATCTATCAACGTGAGCCCTTCTATTTTTTTGTAGGGAAGTGGTTCGGTGCGCGAATTAAAAAAGTGCTGATTCAAAATAGGGAAGAGCGTTTCGTGTATGAGTGTGGACTTGCCGCTGCCCGATACGCCCGTGACACACGTAAATGTGCCAAGCGAAATTTCGATGTCAACATTTTTAAGGTTGTTGCCTGTAGCGCCCGTAAGCGAAAGTTTTTCGCCACTGCCCGCTCTGCGTTCTTTCAGGTAAGGGATGCGCAGTTTGCCACTCAGATAGTTGGCCGTGGTGCTGTTTATTTTCAAAAAGTCTTCGGGTGTGCCAGCCGCCACCACGGTGCCGCCATGCCTGCCCGCACCGGGGCCAATGTCAATGATGTAATCCGATTCGAGCATCATCTCGCGGTCGTGCTCCACCACAATCACCGAGTTGCCCAGGTCGCGCAAATCTTTTAGTGCTTTTATAAGTTTCACATTGTCGCGTGCATGCAGGCCAATGCTCGGCTCATCCAAAATATAGAGCACCCCTACTAATTGTGTTCCTATTTGTGTGGCTAAGCGTATGCGCTGCGCTTCCCCACCGCTTAGTGTGCGCAACGGTCTGTTGAGATGCAAATAATCCAACCCAACATCCAACAAAAAACCAATGCGCTTGCGTATTTCTTTTAGCACCTCTTTGGCAATTGTTTTCTGTTTTTCATTGAGTCGTTGCTCCACGCCATCAAACCATTTTTTCAGGTCGTTTATGTTGAGCATGGCTAATTGAGCAATGTTTGTATTGTCAATTTTAAAATGCAGCGATTCTTTTTTCAGCCTTGCCCCATTGCAATCGGGGCATACTTTGGTGACCGTGAAATCGTCCACCCATTTGCGTATGGCTTCCGAGCCTTCGTCTTTTTGTTTTTGCAAAAAGTTGATGATGCCTTCAAACTTTGTGTTCCACTCTGTGCCTGCCTGTCCGGCAGGCAGGCCAGGATATTTCACCGATGCCACTGCTACGGGCTCATCATCGCCATACAATAAAACTTTTAACGCCTCCTTGGGAATATCTTTGATGGGTGTGGTAAGCGTGAGTTTATATTTTTTTAAAATCGCCTCTACTTTTTTAAAAATCCAGATGTCGCGGTATTCGCCCAACGGCAAAATGCCACCGCGGCTAATGCTCAGCTTTTTATCGGGCATGATGGAGTCTTCCGTAATTTCCTCGATGGCAC
>JAYVAI010000052.1:0-5307 GCA_043751075.1 Cyclobacteriaceae bacterium
TCTTTCTTCACATCCTTCACGGCATCCTTAAATTCGCGAATGCCTTTGCCAAGTCCTTTAGCAAATTCAGGGATTTTTTTTGCGCCAAAAAAGATCAGCACAAACAATCCGATCACCACCCACTCGCCCATGCCGGGCATTCCAAATAAAAATATTGTGTTCATAGCAATTAATTAAGAGTGTAAAGATAGACAATTATGATAAACGTAAGTAATGCCCACGTTTTTGTGCTAATAAAAATAGAACCAGTTCAAGTACTTTTTCACCGTTTAACTAATTTTTGAGCCACTCTTGAGGATTTAAGGCGTCAAAATTCTTTCTGATCTGGAAGCGCAGCTCGGAAATGCCTTCCCCATTCGACAATACTCTTCCGAGTTCCTGATTGGTGGTTACGGTCTGGCCTTGCTTCACAGCAATATCTTTTAAGCCGGTATATACCGTAAAAAATTCTCCGTGTTTAATAATGATGGTGTTGCCCATGCCAAGCGTAAAGGCAACACGGCTCACCTCACCGCTAAATATGGATCGCACCTCTTCGCCTTGTTTGGTTTGAATGTTGACACCATCGTTTTGGATTTCAATTCCTTTCAACACGGGGTGCTGCTGCCGTCCAAATTTTTGCGAAACAAAACCCGCTACCGGCCAGGGGAATTTACTTTTGTTTTCTTCAAAAGAAGCTGAGAGTGCCACGCTTACATCGGCAACTTCTTTATTTTCTTTGCTGGCGCGTTCGCGGGCCTCGCGTGCTTCACGGGCCGCTCGCTCCAATTCCTCTTTTATGATTTTCGCAATTAAATCATCCAGTTCAGCCACTGCTTTTTTCGTTTCATCCAGGTCTTTCCTCAATTGTTTCTCCTGTTTCACCAACACTTTCACCACGGCTCGTTGTTTTTCTTTCAGGCTGGTGAGCGCGTTGTTTTCTTTCTGCTCATCGGAGAGTAAACTATTTTTTTCCCCTCTCTTCAGTTCCGTTATGTGCACTTGATCGCGCAATATCTGTTGCACTTTTTCTATGGCTACTGCCTGGCTTTGTCTGGCTTTTCCATATTGCTCCATGTACTTCAGCCGCATGAGCAATTGATCGAAAGACTTTGCTGAAAAAAGGAACGTCAGATTATCCACTTTGCCACTTGCCTTTTGTGCTGCAAAAATCATGGCAGCGTATTCTTCCTTCAACTTTTCGGAATCCCTTTCGAGTGCTTGGATGATTTGATTGTTTTCGCTTATGTCGTAGTCCAGCAGGGAGATTTCATTTTTAATGGACTGTATCAAAGTCTCTTGCTGCGCAATGCGTTGATTGAGGGCTGCCAACTCGCCCAGCGAATTTTTCTTTTCCGCCCCAGTTTCGGCCAGGATTTTTTCCGTATCCTTTATTTTGTCAAGGTTCTGAAGTTTCTCCCGTTGCAATTGGGCTTTGGATTTTTGCCCATAGGAAACAAGGCAAAAGAACGAGAGTAAGAAAAGTAAGTAAAAGGATTTACCTGCGATCATATCGCTTGGGGATATTGAAAGGGAATTTCAATTCCCTGTCGCCCACTTCGGCTTTGTTGTATTCAATGGTAATGGTGTTGCTGATAATGCCTGCCGTAGTTTTGTAAAACATGCTCACGATGCCATTGTACGGAAAGTACTTATCGCCCAAAGGCTGAAAGTTGGTGTATTCCATTTTGAGCAAATTGTTGGTTGATGACTCTACGAGTTCCACAAATTCAATCTTCTTTAGAATTGGATTGATCAGGGTTTTGATGGTTACAGAACCTTCTTTTTGAACGAGCTTATCACGCTCGCCCTCTTTGCCAATTTCGTCATCGGCACCTTTGCTTTTGATTTGATTTCCCAGCATGGCCCCTTCTATCACAGCATAATCAATTTTAAAATTAAACCGTTTAGAAAGTTCTTCGTAATCGAACACATAGTATTCTTTATCAACGGTGCTAATAATAGTAATGGAGTCTTTGTTGATAAGGGCTTTGCCGCCCTGCACACCAATCACAGAAAAATTCATCCAGATCACGCTGTCTTTACGGATGCGGATGGTGGCTTTTACTTCGCGCACTTTCTTATCGTCCTGAAATACCAACCGGGCCTTGCCGTGCATATATCCAAAATCAATCTGCTCAATATCAATGGATGTTGGCGGTGGGGGAAGTGTGGGTATCACTTTTTTGCTGCACGACTGAGTGGCAAGCACCAATGTTATGAAAATAAAGAAAAGATTTTTTTGCATGGGCTATTTCGAAGGTAAAGGATATTTTCCGTTCATCAATTCAATTTCCTGTTGTTTATTTTTTTTTCCAGGGCTGCATTGTCTCCGTCCTTTTGCCTTGCCTTTTGCCATTGGGCAACCGCCTGATCAACATCGCCAAGCTGAAAAAGGATATCGCCATAATGCTCCAGGTGCGTGGCCGATACCTGCCCTCCCTGCAATGCTTTTTCCATTACCCTCCTCGCTTCCTTGTATTTTTCCATGGCAAACAGCACCCAGGCACGCGTATCTACATAAGAAAGATTTTCGGGGAACAGCTTTACCAATAGTGATGACATCTTATCGGCTTTCTCAAGATTTTCTTTTCGCAGGGCAAGGTAGTAGCTATAATTATTGAGCACCACATCGTTGTTGGGATTGTGTGCGAGGGCCTCGTCATAGGCGGCATCCGATTTGGCAAACTCCTTGGATCCCTGATAGGCATCGCCCAACATGGAATTAAGTTCGCTTACGAAAACAGGATTGCCCGAGGAAAGTTTCTTTGCCTGCTCCAGTGCGTAGGTGCCCTCGCGGTATTTCTTCTTGCGCAGGTAAGCATAGCCATTGAAATAATAAGCCATGCCCTGGTTGGGAAACAATTCAAGGGCCGCTTCCGAATGCTTGATCAGGCTGTCTATTTGGCTGGCCTCACTTTCCAGATACATCAGGTTTTGCCAGGCTTCAAAACTTTTGGTGCCACTCTTTATAGCTTTCAAATATTGATCAAGGGCCTCTTTGTCTTTGTCAAGGGTCATGAAAAGATCACCGCCTATGAGGTGCACATTAGGATCGTGCGGATGGTTTGCTTCTAATTTTTTGAAAAGGCCGAGCGAAAAAGATTCAAGGTCAGCATCTGGTTTGTTTTTGCTTTTATTGGTGGCCACGGTGGTTGAATACACACCCATCATCAATACTTTGCTGCTGGCATCCACCGAAGGGTCGTCAAACACCTGCGAAATATATTCCCTTGATTTTTTTTCCTGACCACTGTCGCGGTAAAATCCGGCCAACATCATTTTGGCACTGCCTGCATCGGGGTGGGTTTTTATAAATTTTTCTACGTAGTCAATGGCTTTTTGATGCTGCCCATTCCGCGAAAGCGTTTCGGCAAACCCCAGCAGATAACGCTCTTCATCGGGAAAAGCCTGAATAAGTTTTTCACCTTCTTCCATGGCTTTGGCAACGTTGCCGCGCTCCAAAAAAATGCGTTGCTTTTGTGAGGAGGATACCTCGTTGATCCCAAAGATATTTTCGGCCCGGTCATACACTTTCAGTGCCTCATCTTCTTTTTTGTTATAGAGGTAGAGGGCTGCCAGTTCATAGAGATAATCTTCTGTGCCGCTCACTTCCTTTAGCATTGTTTCCATCGCATTGGTAGCCTTGCCAAACTCGCCCAGCCCTGCGTAAATGTTGGAGGCTAGCAGATAAAAATATTTATTCTTCTTTTCGTACTTCAGCGCGCTTTCAATGCTTTGGGCTGCTTTCTGCATGTCTTCTTCTTTCGTTCCCTTGGCCAATATTTCGGCAATTTTATAATGCACTGTTGCGTTGATTGGGTTCAGTTCGGCCACCCGCTGGAAGTAGAGCAACGACTTGGCAAAATCTTCGAGTATAAAATATTTTTGTGCTTCAGTAAATAAGAATTCGGCTTCGCGCAACCTTGCCTGGGCAGAGAATGGTTGAGGCTGCGGCTGTCCCCTCTTTTTCTGCGCCAGCAATGAAGACTCTGGCAGCAGAATGAAAAGGGAAACGAAGAATATGAACAGGATTTTTTTTGTCAATGGAGTAGGATCAAATAGAACTATAATCACCAAGGTCTAAATCTGCGGATGTTCCTTCAAAATTAACGAAATTCCCCAACAGGCTATTGTCTAAAATTCCCTTGCTCACCACGCTGTTCTTTTGGATGATGGAGTTGGAAATTCTGGAGTCTCTGACTTTCGTGCCTTCGCTGATGGATACGTGGGGGCCTACCACTGAATTTTCGATGGTCACATGATCACCAACAAACAAAGGCTGGATCAGTACGCTGTTAACAATGGTAGCCGTGGAAGAAACCAAGTTTTGGTCTTTTATGATTTCAAGGTAGCGTTGGTTGGTTTGCACCACGTTGTCTTTGTTGCCACAGTCGAGCCATTCTTCCACTTCGCCCGGCACAAAGGTGGCACCCTTCTTCTTCATGTTTTCCAGTGCTGTGGTAAATTGAAATTCACCCTTCTCTTTGATGTTGTTATCAATCAGGTGTTGCATTTCACCTCTCAGTTTTTCTCCATCCTTAAAGAAATAAATTCCTATGATGGCCAGGTTGGACACAAACACTGAAGGCTTCTCGATCAGTTCGATAATTTCACCTTTGTCATTGAGTTTCACTACGCCAAACTGCGATGGATTGGCAACTTTTTGCACCCATATAGTGCCATCGCGGTTTGTGTCGAGTTTGAAATCGGCTTTGAACAGTGTATCGGCAAAAGCCACGATTACTTTTCCTGTAAATAATTCTTTGGCAAAAAGAAGCGCGTGCGAAATGCCGAGGGCTTGGTCCTGATAATAAATTTTTCCTTCGGCACCCACCGCTTTGGCCACGGCTTTCAGATCTTCTTCCACTTGTTTGCCAAACGAAGGGTGCACGATAAACCCAATGTGGTTGATCTTTTCGGGGCACACCCGCGCAATGTCTTCCACCAGGCGGTGCACCATAGGCTTGCCTGCAATGGGAAGCAACGGCTTTGCAGTAGTAAGCGTATGAGGGCGGAGGCGCTTGCCCAAACCGGCCATTGGGATAATAATGTTCATGGTCGAAAAAATTAGAAAAGTTAAAGCTAACAAAAAGTTGCGAGTAGGCGACTGCTTTCTGGCAACTACCAGGGAAATCGCTTTTAAGAATTTTAAGGCTTTGGATGTTTTTGGTTGGCTGTTTTATTTACCACGACCCTGCCTTTACCGACAGTCAGGCATCGGAATGTCATGGAGACAAAAGTTCTACTTGGTATTCGATGTCGTTTCCTTAAGCCCGAAGGGCTTAAACTTGAATAGCCTCCGGAGAAACCGGAGGTAATGGAATT
>JAYVAI010000053.1:0-2043 GCA_043751075.1 Cyclobacteriaceae bacterium
GTAACCACGTGCATGACAACAATCACAAAAATTTTGCGGCCAAAGGAAACATTGTGGCGAGCATACCACCGGGCACTGGCTTTTTGATTTTGGCCACGCACAATATTGAACTGACAGAAAACAAAATAGTTGACAATAAAACGCTGGGCATCGGTATTGTGAGCTACGAGTTGGTAGCAGCGCTCAACGAAGGCGAAGTGGAGCAAGAGGCCGCTATCGGTGGTGTGCAAACAGTGAGCAACAACTACAAAACCGACTCGCTCTATAATCCATACCCTTACCAGGTTTTTATCCACAACAACGAATATGAAAACAGTCATTGGTTGCCAGCGCTCGATCACGATATGGGCAAACTTTTTTTCATGAAGTCGTTCATGAGCCCACCCGATATTGTATATGATGGAATTGCCGACCCCAACCGCAAAGACCCGCAGCTGTGCATCCGCGAGAAAGAAGGAATTGTTTTTTTAAACTTAGATGCTGCCAATGATTTTAAAGACTTGTCGAAAAGCACGGATAGCTACGCGTGCGAGGCAGAGAAAATAAGCAGGCGATGAAAGCATTTCTTTCAATGATTTTTGGAATTGCCCTTCTGTGTGCATGTGAGAAAAATAAGCAACAAGTAATTGAAGTATTGCCAGAAGAGCAGGTAACCGTGGACTTGTCATCTGTGGGAAAAGCCCGCTTGTCGGACTATGGATTTTTTGTTGGTGATTTAAAAAACCTGTCGCCAGCCGAGGGAGTAATTCCCTACTCGCTGAATTCCTCTCTCTTTTCCGACTATGCCTATAAAAAGCGCTTTATTAAAATTCCTGTGGGAACAAAGGCAACCTACAACCCTGACGATGTATTTGATTTTCCTGATGGCACCATCCTGATCAAGAATTTTTATTATCCCGCAGATTTCCGCGAGCCCGAAGAAAACCTGCGGTTGTTGGAAACACGGTTGCTTATAAATGAAGCAGGAAATTGGAAGGCACTGCCCTACATCTGGAACGAAGCGCAAACCGAAGCGTATCTAAGCGTAGCCGGAAAAAATTTAAGCGTGATGTGGACACACTATGACGGTGCCGTGCGGAGCGCAAACTATTCGGTGCCCAACATGAACCAGTGCAAGGGTTGTCATTTGCGTGGCGACAAGGTAGTGCCCATCGGGCCATCGGCACGGCAGTTAAATGCCGACCACCACTATGCACAAGGAAAAATAAATCAGTTGGCGCGTTGGCAAGAATTGAATTTGATTGTGGGGTTGCCCTCCTTATCGCAAGTTCCCCAATTGGTTTCTTATGACGATGATAAAATCTCAACGGAAAAACGTGCGCGCGCCTGGCTTGAAATAAATTGTGCCCATTGCCACCGTGCCGATGGTCCTGCAAAAAACAGTGGGCTTCATTTGCTTGCCACCGAAATGGATCCTTCGCGGGTGGGCGTAGGCAAAGCTCCCGTGGCTGCCGGAAAAGGATCGGGTGGTTTATTGTATGGCATTGTGCCTGGCAAGCCGGATGAATCCATTTTGCAATTCAGGATTGAATCGGTGCACCCCGGAATTATGATGCCGGAGTTGGGCCGCTCGGTGGTGCACCAAGAGGGGGTTGAGTTGGTGAGAAGGTGGATCAAAGAAATGAAAACAGAAAAGTAGGGGAGGTTGATTTTCGTTGACTTAGTTTTGAACGTATGCTAAATGTTTGGCCATCAACAACCGAGAATTATTTCTATTGTGGTTTCTGCTGCGTGGTTGCTATACATCTATATTTTAATGTGGGTCATGCCGCCTCGGCAAAAATGAAAACTCCAAATCCGTGTTGCCACATTTGCTTGACACCCATTTCCGCCCGAAACCCTATGTTAGTGTTGGTCTCCTGACCAACACTTTCCAAAATCTCACTTTCCAAATCTTGTTTTTTCTGAGGGAGAACTATATTGAAGTTTTTCAGCGTTGCGGGTCAGGCGACCCGCAACAACTAAATGGGACTTCATTGAGATGTATAATGAGGAAATGGAACGAGTAATAATTGAGTTTGACGCAAACAAGAAACCAATAAG
>JAYVAI010000054.1:0-2041 GCA_043751075.1 Cyclobacteriaceae bacterium
TTTTGCTTTTCCGGCAGCCGACAATACACAAAGTGCTATGGGTTGGGGTATGCCCATGCCCACCACGCATGCCTGCTCAATATCCTGATTGGCCAGCAGCATCATTTCAATAGGCGCTGGCGAAACATATTTTCCTTTGTCGGTTTTGAACTGGTCTTTCACCCTTCCCACGATGGTGACATAGCCATCTTTATCTTTTTCAGCCTTGTCGCCAGTTTTTAAAAAACCTTCTTCATCAAAATTAGCTGCGGTGAGTTCGGGTTCTTTATAATATCCTTTCATCAGGCTTGGGCCTTTTATTCTCATCTCGCCATCGTCCGAAAATTTTACCTGCAATCCCGGCAAGGCCTGGCCCACGGTGCCAAAGCGATTGGCACCGTTTCTATTAAAGTGAGAGTAGATGCAATCTTCTGTCATGCCTATAGCTTGAAAAATAGTGACACCAATTTTGTTGAACCACTCCAGCATATCCACCGAAATGGGCGCTGCCCCCGAATAGATATGTGTGGCGCTGGCGAGGCCCAATTTTTTCTTGATGCTTTTGCGTATCACATTGTTGAGGATGGGAATGGAAAGCAACATGTTCAATTTTTTAGGAGGAAGTTTTTCCGAAATCTTTTCGCGGAACTTGGCCCAAATGCGGGGCACGGCAAAAAATAAATTGGGTTGCGTGTCGGCCAGGTTCTTAGGGAAAGTTTCCAGTGACTCCGCAAAGGAAAAAGATGCTCCTCTATAAAGGCCAATCATTTCAACGCCTACGCGCTCGGCTATGTGGCTTATGGGCAAATAAGAAAACAACCGGGGCCTTAGTGGAAGCGTTAAGTCGGTGGTGGCAACACTTATTATCGCATCGAAATTGCCGGCCGAGTGCATTACTCCTTTGGGTTTGCCGGTGGTGCCTGAAGTGTACATGATGGTCAACAGTTCATCGCGGTGCCACGAGGCAATTTCAGCAATGGGTTTTTCTGCTGTCACCATTTTCTCCCACGAGTGAGCTTCCTGTATTCCGTACAATTCCATGCCAATGCGGATCATGCCCGCGGGGATACCATCTTTTTGTGCTGCGTAGTTATCCAATTTGCCAATGATGATCGCTTTCGATTCGCTGTGTTCAAGTATCTGTTGGATGGAGTGCGCGGTGAGCGTTGCATATAGGGGCACCGAAATATGGCCGGCCATCATAATTGCTAAGTCGGCCATTATCCACTGGGCACAGTTTTTTGAAAGCAGGGCAATGTTGCTCCGGTTGGGCAGGTTTAGCCGCTTTAATCCGGCAGCAACTTTTCTGGCTTCTTCACCGGCCTGTTGAAAAGTCCAGTTGCGCCATTCACCTTGAAAAGGCTGGCGGAGAAAGAGATCGTTGGGTACTTCTTTTTCCCATTTTAGAAATTGAAGAAGGGGTGTGCTTTGGCTCATGGCAATTGGTTTGGCAAGCCTATTTAGTTATAAATGGTTGAAAAGAAAAGAGTCATTACACTAAGGGCCTATTCGGGTGCATTTCAAAATGTCGTGATAGATAAGGCCGGGGCTGACTAAAAAAGTTGCAATTGGATCGAAGTGTCATACCGGGCCTGCCTTTGCCGGAGCGGTTACGAGCAGGCAGGCTTTGACCCGGTATCCCGTTAGTCCACGTAAAAACGAGATCGCGGCTCAAAGGCCGCGATGACAGAAGCGACTTTTTAGACAGCCCAAACTTATTGTTACCGCGACATTTTTGAAATGCACCCGCCTATTCCAAACAAAACAGGTTTCAAAATTTTGAGGCTATATTTAGGTCACAATATTGCGACCTGCTGCTTCAAAAATTATTTGTCTGGCTTTGGTTTCATTCACTCAATACGCGGCATAAACATTCAAACAAAACAAACACATGTAGCATCTACTGCGTATTACGTAGGTACACAAAAACATGGGAATTCCATTGCTAAGTTTAAAAATGAAGCCTAAGTAAAACTGTCAAAATAACTTGTACACTTCTGGCTTGAAAAAAAATACTTAGCGGCCTGGCCCCGAAACTTCGGGGCCATTGGGCTATCCGTTC
>JAYVAI010000055.1:0-5291 GCA_043751075.1 Cyclobacteriaceae bacterium
GCTGTCAGACTCATGCCGCCAAAGAAACGCTCACTGTTATATCCAATGGCAACGCGCACATCGGTAAATGTATTGATGGAGATAGTATAGTTTGTTGCCTTCGTTGGGGTTTCATAAGCAAGCCAATGATGGGCAGGCCCTATGGAAAGTGCGCCACTTAAAAAGAACGAACGATAAACAATCGTGTGGGTGTATCCTCCGGCAAGACTCAGGGTAGTATAACGCATATTCTTGAATGTGGAAGTTGCCGTGAAGAAGGGGGCATTTCTCTTTTCCACAATGGCCGAGTCGGAAGTAACTTGAAATGTGTTAAGGTTTCCTGCCACCACAAGCGAGCCTCCGCTTTTTAACTGACGCTCTTTATAATTGTAAGCGGCCTTCAACGAAAAGTGCTCTTTGTTCAAAATGTATAGGCCATTGATGCCTGTGTTCTTCAACTCAATGTCGGGTCTCTTTATAAATGAATTCTTTGCTGAGGTGGACAGGTCGGGCACATAAAATCCTTTGTATCGTTGTGTGAATACATCTAAGCCCCACGCCCTTCCAAAAATATTTGCGCGAAGGTCGCGCGCATCGCTGCTGCCATAGTTGCTGCGGCTTTTTTCGTTGATGGGCACGGCCACCGTTATCTCCACCGCCACTTCAAACAGATAAACACCCACCCCTGCACTAAACGATGTGTTGGGTTTATAACTTAAATTCTGATTTCGGTTGCTGCGGTTGGTGATGTCAAATGAAAGCGAGCGCTTTTTTATCACAGGCCAGATGAAAAATTTATCAGGAAACTGTTCGATGTATTCGCTCTTGGTGGTGTCAGCGTTTGATTGGCCTAAGGTGAGTTGGCTGAAGAATAATAATATGATGAATGAAAAAAAATACCGGGTCATCGGGTGTATAACAAATTTGCCAATGCCAAAAATGTTGGAGGGTGTATGGCAGTTTTGTGTTTGGGACTAAAGTCCCGTAAAATTTTATTATCAATTGCCACGGGCTTAAGCCCGTGGCAATTGAACACCTGTAGGAAGTGGGCTTTAGCCCAAGTATGGATTGTTCTTATAATTTTTTTTTTCTCAATCGGCACCCTAAAACCCTTTACAAAATATACTCGCTCAAATCCCGGTTTTTGATCAAGCTGCTCAGCCGCTCTATTACCATCTCTTTCGTTACCGTGATGTGGTTATTAGGCCCGATTTTGTCGGGCACGTCAAATAAAAATTCATTCAGCAATCTGCTCATCACGGTGTGCAGCCTGCGGGCACCAATGTTTTCAATTTCGGCATTGATATCGAAAGCTGCCTGGGCAATCTCCACAATCGCCTCATCCGAAAAATCGATCTGAACATCCTCCGCTTCAAACAACGCCTTGTACTGTTTTGTCAATGCATTTTTTGGTTCGGTAAGAATGCGCACAAAATCATCTTTGGTAAGGTTTAGAAGTTCTACCCGTATGGGGAACCTTCCTTGCAACTCGGGAATAAGGTCGGAGGGTTTGGACATGTGAAACGCACCCGCAGCCACAAACAGAACGTGATCGGTTTTTATCACTCCATATTTTGTGTTCACGGTGCTTCCTTCTACAATAGGAAGCAAGTCGCGTTGCACACCTTCGCGGCTCACATCAGGACCACCGCCACCTTTCTTGCCCGCGCCCGAAGCAATTTTATCTATCTCATCAATGAAAATGATGCCAGCATCTTCGGCCTTGCGTATGGCTTCCTCCTTCACCTCATCCATGTCAATGAGTTTGATGGCTTCCTCTTCCAACAATATTTTTCGTGCTTCGGCCACGGTAACTTTTCTCTTTTTTTGTTTCTTAGGCATCATCCCGCTGATCATTTCCTGCAGGTTCATCATGGAGACTTCGTCCATGGCCCCGGCACCAATCATGCCTACCCCAGGCCCTGAACTTTGCTTTATGTTGATATCTATTTTGCGTTCTTCGAGTTCGCCATTTTTTATTTTCTCACGGAACAGGTTGCGTGTTCGTTCATTCAATTCTATATCGGTAACTGGCGTTTCATCGGGGTTGTCTGTAGCAGCCCCAAAGCCAGTTGCTTTTGACCGCATGGGCGGAATCAATGCATCTAAAATAATTTCTTCTACCGCCTGCGCTGCCTTCTCTTTTACTTCTTCCTTCCTTCTGGCCTTAACCATGTTTACGGATTGCTCCACCAGATCGCGCACCATGCTTTCCACATCGCGCCCCACATACCCTACTTCGGTAAATTTCGATGCCTCCACTTTTACAAATGGTGCATCGGCAATGCGGGCAAGTCTGCGCGCAATTTCTGTTTTGCCCACGCCCGTGGCACCGATCAGCAAAATATTGTTGGGCACAATCTCATTTTGTATGTCCGTCTTCACGCTCATGCGCCTCCATCGGTTGCGCAGGGCGATGGCCACGTTGCGCTTGGCTTCATACTGGCCGATAATATATTTGTCCAGCTCTTTTACAATCTGCTGGGGGGTGAGATATGTTGATTCTAACATGTAATTCGGTTTATGGATTTTATCGTTTACGCTTTCCCATCTGTTAATACAAAGGAGAGGGCCTTGTCCACTTTCTCTTTCATCAAAGCGCGGTTCAACACTTCATCCACGGTATCCACATAGTGAAACGTAAGTCCTTTAATGTATTGCTTTTCTATTTCAAGAATATCCCTTCTGTTTCTTTGGCTAAGGATAATTTCTTTGATGCCGCTGCGCTTGGCCGCCAGTATTTTTTCTTTGATACCACCAACGGGCAACACTTTGCCGCGCAGGGTGATCTCGCCCGTCATGGCCAATTTATCTTTTACTTTTCGCTGTGTGAAAATGGAGGCCAGCGATGTCAACATGGTGATGCCTGCCGATGGTCCGTCTTTTGGCACTGCCCCAGCCGGCACGTGTATGTGCAAATCATATTGTTGAAACACCCGGTGATCAATGCCAAGCTGGTCGGCATTTGATTTTAAATACGACAGCGCAGCCACGGCCGATTCCTTCATCACATCGCCCAACTGGCCGGAAATTGTGAGGGCACCCTTTCCTTTACTTAAACTCGATTCTACAAAAAGAATATCGCCACCTACTTGCGTCCAGGCAAGGCCCGTAACCACACCGGCAATGTTGTTGCCCTGATACAATTCTTCATCAAAGATTTCCGCACCCAGCACCTTCACCACAAAATCAGGGATAACATCTTTTTCAAAGGTCTCTTCCATAGCCACCTTCATGGCCATGCTCCTGATCACCGAACCGATTTTGCGCTCAAGATTTCTCACACCTGACTCACGCGTGTAATTTTCTATTATTTTTATGAGGGACTCTTTCGAGAATTTTACCTGCGAAGATTTCAATCCGTGCTCGGCCAATTGCTTTGGCACCAAATGCTTGATGGCTATTTGAAGTTTTTCCTCTACCGTGTAGCCCGTCAGCTCAATGATCTCCATCCGATCGCGCAAAGCAGGATGGGTGGTGTCCAGCGAATTGGCCGTGGCGATGAACAACACTTTGGAAAGATCATATTCCACTTCCAAATAATTGTCGCCAAAGGTATTGTTCTGTTCCGGGTCCAGCACTTCGAGCAGCGCACTGGACGGATCGCCACGGAAGTCGGATCTCACTTTGTCAATTTCATCAAGGATAAAAACAGGGTTCGATGATTTTGCTTTTTTGATGTTGAGCAAAATTTTTCCGGGCATGGCACCCACATACGTTTTGCGATGGCCGCGAATTTCTGCTTCGTCATGCACACCGCCCAAGCTCATGCGCACATAGTTTCGGTTCAACGATTTGGCAATGGATTTTCCCAGCGAAGTTTTGCCAACGCCCGGTGGCCCATACAAACAAAGTATAGGGCCCTTCATGTCCTTTTTCAATTTGAGCACGGCCAGATATTCAAGGATGCGGGTCTTCACTTTTTCAAGGCCGAAGTGGTCTTTGTCAAGTATTTTTCGGGCTCGCTTCAAATCAAAATCATCCACGGTGTATTCGTCCCACGGCATATCGAGCATGAACTCTACATAATTCATCGCCACGGGAAACTCAGGTGCTTGCGGATTTATGCGCTGCAGCTTATCCGTCTCCTTGGCAAAGTGAGCGGCTGCCGCCTTCGACCATTTTTTTTCTGTGCCGCGCTTGCGGAGTTTTTCAATTTCTTTGTCAGGGCCATCGTAACCCAACTCATCTTGCAGCACGCGTATCTGCTGCCTGAGAAAATAATCGCGCTGCTGTTGATCAATGTCGGTGTGCACTTTCTTTTGTATCTCGTGCTTGATCTCCAACATCTGGATTTCTTTCAGCATATATTGAAGCAGCAGTGTGCCGCGCTCAGCGATATCATTTGTCTCTAATATTTTTTGCTTTTCGGGCACGTCCACGTTCAGGTTGGATGCGAGGAAGTGTATGAGAAAACCGGTGCTCTGGATATTGTCGAGCGCTACCTGCGCCTCTTGCGGAATTTCGGGATTGAGTTTTAGGATTTTTGAAGCTGCATCCTTTAGCGACTGGATTAGCGCCTTCAATTCTTTATTTTCCAAATCAGGTATTGGCTCGGGCTGCAACTCGATGATGGCCGTCATGAACGGTTCATCCAACAAATATTCTTTGATCAAAAAACGGTTCTTGCCTTGAATGATGATGGTGGTGTTTCCATCGGGCAGCACCAGCATTTTAATGATGCGCGCAATGGTGCCAAAGCGATAAAGGTCATCCTTGTTGGGCTCCTCCGCCTGTTTATTTTTTTGGGCCACCACACCAATGATCCGGTTGCCCTGATACGCTTTCTTTATCAGGCGTATTGACTTTTGCCGGGTTACTGTAATGGGGATGACAACACCGGGAAACAGTACCGTGTTTTTTATGGGAAGTATGGAGAGCTCATCGGGTAGATCGCCTGGCTTAAGGTCCGATTCCTGTTCAGGATTGATCAGCTGAATCAATTCATCCTGATCTTCATCCTGAACCATGGGGGAAATTTCTAAGGTTTTGAACATAAATTACGTGATGCCAATTTGACACAAAAAAAGGGTGTATCCAATTTATTTAAGAGCGCATTCTATTGGTCAATCGGTATGCCACGCTTTTGCTATTGAGCCAAAATTGTCCCAATTTTCGATTACTATGAGTTTTAGTGTTACGGTCAAACGTGTTTCTTCTGCCTGCCTACTGCTATTTTTAATTGCTTTGCTTGCAAACACCACTCACCTCTATGCTCAAAAAGAAAAGAAAAAATTTAAGAAGGGAGGTACGGTCGTGCTCAACGATTCCATCACTTCATACAGCCAGTCTGACATATTTGATTTTCCAAA
>JAYVAI010000056.1:0-14556 GCA_043751075.1 Cyclobacteriaceae bacterium
GCACGAAGGCGTTCGCAATAGATCCGCGTTTCGTGGATATCATATTCGCGGTGCACTTCTCCGTGGGTCCTGCTTTGTGATTTCTGTGTGTATGAACACCCGGCAGGGATTGGAACATTGATCATCACAAACTCGGCATCTTTTTTCACTTCCAGCGAAACTTGCAACGTAACTGGCTTGCCTGCTTTCAGTTTGCCTGATTGATCAGGCCAATTGGTTTTAACAATAAAATCCCCTTCCACCTTTTTGGGAGTTGTATCCCATTGCTCTTCATACGCTGTAAAATAAATAGGGGCATCTCCTTTTTTTGATACGGATAAATGCTGAATATCCAGATAAGTTTTTTCAAACGGAAAATTGCTTATCGTATGGGCAATATCTCCCGACAAGGAGAGGGCTGTTTTTTTGATACCACTTTCTTTTTTCAGAGAGGGCAGTAAGGTTTCGATGATCCGCGAAGATTGATACGTATTTGCCCAAGACCGTTTCCTTTTTTCTATAAAATAATTTCGGATGCGCAACAGATCAGCATGATCGGGGTTTTTGTGTTCGATCATCTGGTAAACCAACAGTGTATTGTCTGTATCGTTGTTCCAGAGGTTGGCCCTCTCTTCGCCCCAGTAAATGTTGCCTTTTAAGGTTTTCCTTTTTAACGAATCGATCCAATTCCAATCAGGCTCTTCTCCATTCAACTGAAGTAGCCGGGCCGCCAACAATTTGTAATGGTGGTTGTATAATTTATTTTGCTTGGATAGTGTATCGGTAAGCGACCGCGCAATAAGTTTTTCGCTCTGCGAGGAAAGGTAAATCCAAGCGCGCAACTGGTCGTCAGCCGATGCGAAAACAGATGGATCGGTCAAAAATTCAGTAAGGCTTTTCCTGTCATACGAAGTGGAATAACCCAACTTCTCTGCCCACCGAAATGCCTCCGCAATGTGAAGGGTAATCCAGATGCTTCCTCCGTGCATTCCCCACCAACTCCAGCTTCCATCTTTTGCCTGATGGGATGAAAGTTTCTTGATGATTTTTTCAATCCAACGGCTGTGTTCAAATTTTTCTTTTTTGTATTCGCGAATGGCTTTCTCAGCAAGAAGTGCTTTTAATTTGGAAGCTAATTGTTCATTGCATTCATACGGAAAGGCTTTCAACACACTCACTTCATCCAGCAGCAAATCAATTGGATCGGCTTGGGCGAAAATCTTTACGCGGCTTTCCTTGTCAAATGCCAATGTGAATGTGGTGTCCCTGGGAAGCGCAACAAAAATTCCTTTTGACTCCAATACGCCTATGGGCATCACCGGTATTTTTCTCAATTCGCCATCGCGGTAGCTTTTGTATTCAATTTCATACTTCACACGAAGGCTGTCGCCCGCTCCCACCAACGAAACGGAATCGATCAATGAATTTTTGATGTTCACTTCGCCATGCTTAATTTCTTTATCGTTGATCGCAACTGTTTTTTTAAGCCGGATACTGTCGGCTGTGTAGTTGGTGATTTTGCCCACGCCCCAAGCACTGTCTCCAGCAACCAGAAAATTTGGCAAAGCCAATTGGGCCACCAAAGGTTTAAAGGATTGCACCGGTCGCGATGCTTCTCCCGATCTCTTTTGGGAAGCCATGCCCAGTACGCGAATGTTCCAGCCCGTGATATCATCCGGATACGTTGCCCTAAAGGTTGCCATTCCATTTGCATTGGTGCGCAAGGCAGGCTGCCAGAAAGCATAGTCACGAAAATTCTTTCGCAGCGAGCTGCCAGCAACATTTCCTTCAAGCGAAATAAGTTGAGGCACATCGGGTAGTTTCACTTGCAACAATTGGGCGCGGGTGGTTCCTGGTTTTGTGGAGATGAGAATTATACCGTTGGCAGCACGTGATCCATATAAGGCCATAGCTTGCGCTGCTTCCATTATTTCCATGGCAACGACCTGCGAAGGATTTATGTCTTCCATTCTTCTCAAAACGCCATCAATGATCACGATGGGTGTTTGATAACTTTTCACAGCAGCAAGCCCACGTAATTTTATGGAAATAGAATCGGATGCACCAGGAGCACCACTTATTTGCAAACCGGCAATTCTACCTGAGAGAAGACTTGATACATTTGAAACCGAAGATGTTAATGACTTAGAATACTGAACACCATAGCCAACCACCACCACTTCGCTTAGTTGCTGAACGTCCGCGGTTAATTGCGCATCGGCAGAGGTGCGGCTTCCGGTTTCTATTTCCTGAGTCATGTACCCAATGAAGGAAAAGATCAAAACTCCACTGTAAGGCACATACACCCGATAGAAACCATTGGCATCGCTTACCGTTCCAATCGTGGTTCCCTTCACCACCACATTTGTTCCCGGAATGCCCAAGCCATCTTGTGGGTCAGTGATTGTTCCAGACACCCACCGGCCTCCTGAATAGGCAGTGTAGTCGGTGGCTTCCCGATAATATAATTGCCGTATGCTCTGCATATCCTGCATGCGCACTTGTTCAACATAATGATTTTTTTCTGACCACTCCCTTATCTTTTCAATTACTTCTTTGCTGAAAGAGTCGGCTGGCAAAATGGGCTCATCCGATACATCGTAAAAAGTAGTTCCATAAGGAAGGATACGAACAGGTTTTGGATTGATGTAGCTTTCATCGGCATAGACGATCACACATTGATAGAGCCCTGGTGCAAGCCCGGAAAAATCATGAGTGCCAGGAGGAAAAATATAAAATTCATCGGGGCGATCAAGGTTGAGAAGGAAGGTGGCGAAGTGCGCTGCCGTTTTTTGTACACGCTTCTTTTCTCTCAGGCTTAAACTACCATATTCTTTTATAGTGGACGAGCTGGCCGGATATTTACTGAAGCGGTAGCTTATCTTTTCCTCAAGACTTTTCCAGTATTCCTCAATGCGCGATTCAGTCAGCACCTGATCTTTTAAGGAAGCCAGCAAAGTTAAGTACGGCAATTTTTTTGCAAGACCGCGGACCATAAATTGACGGTCAACCAAGGTTGGTTTAAAAGTATATGTCATCATCGGTTTGAACGGGAAGGAAACAGTAAACCCCGATTGATAGCTTGCTGTGCCTGGGAATAGTGGCCCTATCATCTCGGCATTGAATCCATATCGGTTTTGATAGGGAGGCAACACATGAAACGACTGGTCCTGTTTGAACATGGCTTGCTTCTGCGTATCATCACGATTTACCCACAGAAAATGTGGTTGTAGTTTTTTTATTTCTTCTTCGCTGAGTTGAATGGGTTGCTCAAGGATTTCAACATTGGCCGGAGGATGATTGAGGTCAACACTTAAAATTAATTTCCGGCCTTTCGCAAAAGCTACATTCTTGATTTTTATTAGGCGGTCTTTCAACCGGATGGTAATATCTTTTACCCTGGCGTTTACTGCAAAGGAGTAAGGCTTTATGCTTTCCACACCGTAATAATATTTCAGTTCCTTATCAAAATAAATGTAATACACCGGTTGGATGAATCCATCTTTCACTACGTACGGTGCAATCTGTGTGATGCTGTCTTCGGCTACTGTGTATTGCTGGAACATTCCAGTTGAAGGAAATAGAAACTGATAATACTGAATGCTGTCAAGGCCCAACCTCAGCTTCCAGAAATCATACTCAAATTTTTGAAAGAGTTTTTTATCAGTAATTTTTAGCTGGCTGAATGAGTTGAACGCCTTTCTGTTTTTAAACCTTTCATAGGGGGGCACCGAAAATTGTTGGCTGTGTGCGAACTTCTTGGTGATGGCATACGCTGTGAGGTCAACATCATTCACTGCTTTTCCAAAAGCATCTTTTACTGTAACGGCAATGTCGGTGGATTGCCCTGGAAACACCGTGATGGGATGATCAATGGAAATGCTCAGCGGTTTTTTGGCAAAGGGCAAATCATAGTTTTGCTCCTGTGCGGTGCCAGCCCATATATATTGTAAGGAAAAATAATAGCGATCAGTGGCATGGGATTTTTGCCGGTGGCTATAGGTGTGCGAATAGCCTTGTTCTATGATCACATTGTTTTTAAATAATTGAAATCGGATCGGCAGTTTTCTTGGATTTTGCAAAGCAAGGGTAAGGCTGTCTTTTGTCCTTGCAGCAACAACCTCCACCTGATCGGAAATGTTGCCCATAGCCAGGTGCTTGATTGGCTTTCCCTCCCTGCGCAATTCATAAACGGATACCAAAGATTGAATCTTTTCTGTATAAGGAAGTGTTACATTTTTCATGTGAATGATTTCACCGGTGGTATTCCTTGCAGCTACTTGATAATGCCCTTGATCAGAAAAAGAAAACACGACAGAGTCATGCTCAACTTCGATGGAAGGTTGTTTAACTGCATTATGTGAAAGGGAAATGCTTTGTACTTGACGCTCGTTCTCAGCGTTGACAAACGTGGTGCTCACGTCATATTCCAAGGATACATTCGGAAAAATTGTAGCGGGCAAGGGCACTCGGGTGTCACCAAGGGATTCCAACTTTACGGAGTGGATCCACAAAGTATCGGGCACAAAAACCTTCTTCTCAAAGAAATCAATAATTTTTTTCGGCTTCACAAGCACCTCGGCATGTATATCGTACAAGGGCATATCGTTTGAATCCGTACCTTTTAAAAGCACTGAAGCAGGTCCGCTCAATTTATTTTCAGGAGAGGGTTTGAGCGAGAAGAAATTCTGATTCAGTTCATAATACTCCAAAGCAAAGGTTTGGTTTGGATAACGGTTGTTCCGTTTGTCTTTTAATTGAACGGTATAATTTTTATCCAACGAAAGTTTCAGGCTGTCGTTCAAAATAAATTCAAACACGTATGCTCCATCCCGATAAGGAGAAACGACACCTATTTTTTTATTTACGAAAGGCGAATAGCCACTGACAAATATTTCGAGGGTTTTATTAACAGGCCTCCCTTTTGGGGTGGTGACAAACGCCTTTAGTTTTACCGTATCGCCCGGCTTGAACTTAGGTTTATTGAGAACGATATAACCTTCGCGACTTTTGGCTTCAAACAGTTTGCGTGCGCGATAATAAATTCCGGGTGGGCTCAGTGACCTGTATTTGATCAACCCCCTAACGGAACGATAGGTGTAAGTGAGCGGTGAGATAATATGGTTGATGGGAAATGTATAGAGTGCTCTTCGTTTTGTGCGCGCTGCCAGTGTGTTGTTGTATTGTCGTTTGATGTTAAAAAAATTGTGATGGCCTTCGTGCTCAACAACTACATGGCCTTGTTTATTTGTTTTTGACAGGCGATAGGCATTTAGCTTTTTGAAGTAAGGGATGTTCCTGTTTTTTATTTCTGGTTTTAGATTCTGTATCTCCATGC
Organism: Cyclobacteriaceae bacterium; assembly: GCA_043751075.1. Lineage (GTDB taxonomy): Bacteria > Bacteroidota > Bacteroidia > Cytophagales > Cyclobacteriaceae > ELB16-189. Next base: position 5,318 of record JAYVAI010000056.1, read on the forward strand.
CGGCCGGATCGTGAAAAACAAGAAGCATGTCGTGGCTGTTGTTCAGTATCTTCATGTCAAGATTATTGACCGATTCGAGAATGGTCTCCACTTGATTGGCGATGGATTTTACAAAGAGATAATGTCCGTTAGGAAGTTTTTTTCTGTAAACCGAATCAGTGGGATAGGTGTCTATCAATGTGTGGAAATAACCCGGACCGACTGAGCTATTATCATGTCGGTACAAAGGCCGCGCTTCCTCATTGGTAATTTGATAAACAAAAGTGTGGTAGCTTGAAGTGCGTGAGTTGGTTACGTCCTGACCAAACGTGGCAAATGCCGGGGCAAGCAATAGGGTGAGTAGAAATCTCTTCATGGCCGTGGGGTTAGGTTGTTTTTTCGTACTATCTTACAACTGGATGAAATAGAGAGACTTTTTCCATAAAGTAATTTCAATAGTTTTCAAACCAGATATCACACAACCTGAATCAAATCAAAAAAATATGAACCCCCTACTTTCCCCTGCCCCCATCTTCCAAAGCCAAGCCCTTGCCACAGTGCGCATCATCTTTGGAGCCCTCATGATTTATCATGGCAAAGAAATTTTTCAACCCGAATTGATGAACAGCTATCTGGAGTGGGATATGTTTAAAGGCCCAAACGGCATGCTACTGGTTTATGCCGGCAAGACATCGGAGTTTATAGCTGGTGTTTTGGTTTTCTTTGGGTTGCTAACAAGGCTGGGTGCACTCATCGCCATCGGCACATTATCCTACATCACATTTTTTGTGGGGCACGGAAAATTTTGGTACGAAGATCAGCACCCGTTCATGTTTGTTTTGTTGGGATTGGTTTTCTTTTTCAATGGACCAGGGGCATGGAGTTTGGATGAGTTGGTTTTTAAAAAGAAGGACTGATTCTTTGGTGAATTAAAAATTCTTGTCATTTTCTTTTGTCAACTGTCAACTACTTCCACCGAAAACTTCATGAAAAAAGGGAAATTATATCTGGTGCCCAACGTGATTGCAGAGGGAACACACACCGCGACAATTCCTGCCCAGGTTTTAGTGGCACTTCCAACCATCCATCATTTTCTTGCCGAAGATGTGCGCACGGCACGAAGATATTTGAGCAGCTTAAAAATTTATGCTTCTATCGAGGCTCTCCACTTGGAGGTATTAAATAAAGAAACGCCAGAAGAAAAATTACCTGAACTCCTAAAGCCAATAGAAGCCGGTCATCATCTCGGTATTATTTCCGAATCCGGTTGCCCTGGTGTGGCCGACCCTGGGGCTTTGGCTGTTAGGTACGCTCACGAAAATAATATTCAGGTGGTGCCATTGGTAGGACCTTCTTCGTTGTTGCTTGCGCTAATGGCATCTGGGCTGAACGGCCAGCAGTTTGCTTTTCACGGCTACTTGCCCATAGAGGCCAACGAGGCCGCGAAGAAAATAAAAGAACTTGAGCAGGAGTCGAAGACAAAAAATCAAACACAGATTTTCATTGAAACCCCTTATCGCAACAATTCGGTGTTTGATCATTTTTTAAAAAACCTGCATTCCAATACAAGGCTATCGGTTGCAGTTGATCTCACAGGCCCAGGCGAATCCGTTCGCACCTTGCCTGTGGGTGAATGGAAAAAGCAAAAGGAAAACTGGCCCAAAGCCCCGGCTGTCTTTTTGTTTCTTGCCTGAGGTGAATTCGTTCGGTTAATCTCTTGCCATATTACCTTAGTTATTATCTTTGCGCTCTTAATTAAAAACAAAATCAAATTATGCCATACCTATTTACCTCCGAATCGGTTTCTGAAGGACACCCCGATAAAGTAGCCGACCAAATCTCCGATGCGCTCATTGATTATTTTTTAGCCTACGATCCCAACTCCAAAGTAGCCTGCGAAACGCTGGTGACTACTGGCCAGGTGGTGCTTGCGGGAGAAGTGAAATCTGAAGCCTACTTGGATGTGCAAGACATTGCCCGCGAGGTGATAAGGAAAATCGGTTATACCAAAAGCGAGTATATGTTCGAGGCCAATAGTTGTGGAATTTTCTCTGCCATACACGAGCAGTCGAGCGATATCAATCAGGGTGTGGAACGCAGAAAAAAAGAAGACCAGGGTGCGGGCGACCAGGGTATGATGTTTGGCTATGCCACCAATGAAACAGACAACTACATGCCGCTTCCTTTGGAACTGGCCCACCTTTTATTGAGGGAACTTTCTGTTATTCGCAGAGAAGGCAAAGTGATGACCTACCTGCGCCCCGATGCAAAATCGCAAGTGACGATTGAATACAGTGACGACAACAAGCCGCAGCGCATTGATGCCATTGTGATCTCGACTCAGCATGACGACTTTGCAAAAGATGCGATCATGTTGAAAAAAATCAAGGATGATATGGTAAACATTCTTGTGCCACGCATCATGAGGAAATTGCCAAAGCGTGTGCAAAAACTTTTCAACAGCGACATAAAATATTTTATAAACCCGACTGGCAAATTTGTGATTGGTGGGCCGCATGGCGACACAGGCCTTACGGGAAGAAAAATTATTGTAGATACTTATGGTGGAAAAGGTGCACACGGTGGCGGTGCCTTCTCAGGTAAAGACCCTTCTAAGGTTGACCGTTCAGCTGCCTACGCAACGCGCCACATTGCAAAAAATATGGTGGCAGCCGGTGTGTGCGATGAGGTGTTGGTGCAGGTGGCCTATGCGATTGGCGTGGCCAAGCCTGTGGGTTTATATGTAAACACACATGGAACCTCGAAAATAAATATGACGGACGGGGAAATATCAAAGAAGATTGAAAAAATCTTTGACATGCGTCCTTACTTTATCGAAGAGCGTTTCAAGTTGCGCACCCCCATCTATTCCGAAACCGCAGCCTACGGTCACATGGGCCGCGAATCAAAAGTGGTGGAGAAGATATTTAACAAAGGGAAGAAGAGTGAAATCAAAGTAAAAGTGGAGTTGTTTCCGTGGGAAAAATTGGACCACGTGGAGGCAATCAAAAAAGCTTTTAAGATCAGCTAAAGGAAAATTATGGCGGCATGGCTCCGAAACTTCGGGGCCACCAGGCTATCCCTGCCCGTCCGGTCAGGCGGGCGTTCCAAGTCCGGCCACACACGAGAGCCCCGCGCTTCGGGGCCCGATTCAACGAGGGCTCTCGCAAAGCGGAGCTTTCCACTTCTATCCTTTGCCGGGGCTCAGAAATATCCATCATCAACTAAGCCACGGTCGGAAACCAGTTGAAAAAAAAAGAAGCTATTGGTAGCTTCTTTTTTTTGTCAATTTGCCCGATCATTAGCGTACAACCAAAACAATAGGGCTCCCAACCGGAGCCCTTTTTCGTCTTGTTTGTCTTTGGAATTAAACCCTTCCGTTTTTCACTTTGGTTTTAAACTTTTTTAGTTGGGCCCGCAGTGCTTCTGTGGCCAAATCGGCAGCAGCCTCAAATGATTTTGCCTGCTCTTTGGCAAAGAAATTTTGCCCGGGGCCATTCAGTTTTATCTCCACCGTTTTATTTTCAATCCCTTCGTTGTTAAGTCGAAGGAAAACTTCGCCATCCACCATGCGGTCATAAAATGTTTCTAATTTATCTACCTTTTTCTGAATGAAGTCGATCAGCTTTTGATCCGCGTTGAAATGAATGGAGTGAACTTGCAGTTTCATAAAAAAAAATTTAAAGGTTTAACTGTAGAAAATTTAATCCGGAAGTTTTTAGACCAAGTCCGGCAAGGTCTGTCATTTGGGTTTTACTTCATAGGCAGATTTTATTTCGTGTTTTGATGTTGAGTAGATTTTGTCAACTTACCTACCGCTACCGACAGGCAGGCTGTTTTTTTATTTCTTCATGCCTTTGGATGCGCCTGGTCAAATACTTTTTTCAGTTTTTCCATCGAGTTGTGGGTATATACCTGTGTGGCCGCCAAACTGCTATGTCCAAGCAAGTCTTTCACCGCATTTATCTCCGCCCCTTTGTTTAGCAGGTGGGTGGCGTAGCTATGCCTCAACACATGCGGGCTCTTTTTTTCAATGGTGGTGAACAGCTTCATGTATTTCTTTACGATGCGGTTCACCATCATAGGATAAAGCGGCTCACCGGAATCGGTAACCATTAAATAGGGATGCTCTTTTTTATCGATTTCTTTATTCCGTTGCCGGATGTATTCTTTAATAAGGATAACGAGATTAGAGGAGAAAGGTATTACCCGTTCCTTATTTCTTTTCCCCAACACCCGAACGGTGCGGGCAGGCAGGTTGATGTCTGCTTCCTTTAAAGAGATAAGTTCAGCTAGGCGCATGCCAGTGCCATAGAAAAGTTCTAAGATCAGTTTATCGCGCTGGCCACGGTGGCCTTCTGGAAACTTTGCATCCAGAAGTTTGGTGGTATCGTTCTCATTTATAAAGTGCGGAAGTTTTTTTTTGGTTTTAAGTATTTTGATTTTGGCCATGGGGTCGGTGTCAATACTTTCCTGGCGCATGAGGAACTTAAAGTACGATCGCAGGCAGGCAATTTTTCGGTTTATGGAACGCGTATCCAACGTTGCTTCCACTAAACTAACAATCCAAGAGCGCACCAAACCATAGTTGGCTTGCTGGGCATTGGTGCCGTCAAAATCTTTTATTAAGTATGCTTCAAATTGGCTAAGGTCGGTCTTATACGAGATGACCGTTTTAGGGCTGTACCTTTTTTCGAATTGAATGTATTTTATAAATGACTCTACCATTTACTAATCCCGCATCCTGAAGTATAGTCCTAATGTAAAAAAAAATCCTCTCAGGAAAAAGCCCTGAGAGGATTGTCTTATATTTTAAATCAGAAAAATCAGTAATTCTCGGAGGCGTACATCTTTTGGCGATAGGCCGCCTTTATTACCTGGCCTCTTCTTTCCACCGATGGCTTGGTAAAGGAAGTGCGTGCACGCAATTGTTTCAATACACCGGTCTTCTCAAACTTCTTTTTAAAGCGTTTTAAGGCTTTGTCAATTGATTCGTTCTCTTTAATGTTGATGATGAGCATTGTTTTTACTTTAGGGCTGCAAATATAGCAGTCTTGCACTCAATTTCGCAAGGGCTACTTTAAAATAGAACGTGAAATAACCATTTTTTGGATTTCGGATGTGCCTTCCCCAATAGTGCAGAGCTTGGCATCGCGGTAATATTTTTCTGCCGGAAAATCTTTGGTGTAGCCATAGCCGCCAAAAATCTGCACGCCCTCGTTGGCAATTTCCACGGCAATCTCCGAGGCATATAGCTTGGCCATGGCCGATTCTTTATTCACACTTTTGCCTTTGTTTTTCAGGTCGGCAGCCCGGTAGGTAAGTAAGGAAGCGGCTTCAATTTTTGTGGCCATGTCGGCCAGTTTGAAAGATATTCCCTGAAAAGAAGAGATAGGCTGATTAAATTGATGACGCTCTTTTGAATATTTAAGCGCAGCTTCAAAAGCGCCCATAGCAATGCCCAAGCTAAGCGCGGCAATAGAAATCCTTCCTCCATCCAACACCTTTAAAGATTGCACAAAGCCATCGCCTTCGTTTCCAATCATTTGACTTTTGTGAATGCGGCAATCGGTAAAGATGAGTTCTGCTGTTTCGGAAGCGCGCATCCCCAACTTATTTTCTTTTTTCCCGGCACTAAAACCCGGTGTTCCTTTCTCAACAATAAAGGAGGTCATGCCGTGCGAATCGCCTACCTGGCCCGTGCGCACAATAACCACCGCCACATGCCCCGACCTTCCGTGTGTGATAAAATTTTTGGCTCCGTTAAGGATATAATGATCGCCATCTTTGATAGCCACGGTGCGCATGTTACCAGCATCCGATCCGGTGTTGGGTTCAGTCAGGCCCCAGGCGCCTATCCACTCTGCTGTGGCAAGTTTGGGAAGGTATTTTTGCTTCTGCTCCTCGTTGGCAAATTGAAGAATGTGACCCGTACAAAGCGAGTTGTGTGCCGCCATTGACAACCCGATTGACCCATCAATTTTCGACAACTCAGCAATGGCCGTTACATATTCCAGATAGCCAAAACCAGATCCGCCATAGTGCTGAGGCACCAGTACTCCCATCAATCCAAGCACACCCAGTTTACGAAAGAGCTCGATCGGAAACTCCTGGCTTTCGTCCCACTCCATCATCCTGGGCTTTATCTCTTTCGCCCCAAAATCCCGAACCATTTGGGCAATCATTGTCTGGTTTTCGGTCACATCAAAATCAAGTGCGTATTCTGTCATATTGAAAAATTTCTGTGGGTGTTAAAAGGTCAAAGTTAGAAAATCCCAAACACCCGTTAGGTAAAGGGTTGATATTATTTATTTAAACTGCAAAAACCCATTAAATGCTTATTAAGGTTATTTTTGCACCCTAATTTTAAGTTTATCTTATGAAAATAGCTGTGGTAGGAACTGGATATGTTGGGTTGGTGACCGGAACTTGTTTTGCGGAAACCGGAAACACCGTAACGTGCATTGATATAGATGCGGAAAAAATAAAAAAACTTAACAACAGTAAAATAACCATTTACGAGCCTGGCCTTGAGGTGCTTTTTGAACGCAACCTAAAACAAGGACGGCTTCTTTTTACAACAAACCTGGAGGAAGGAATTAAAGATGCAACCATCATTTTTCTCGCATTGCCCACACCCCCGGGCGAGGATGGCTCGGCCGATTTAAAATATATTCTTGGTGTGGCCAGCGACCTGGGCCCAATCCTACATCAATACACAATTGTTATCGATAAAAGTACTGTCCCCGTTGGCACAGCCGATAAAGTGCGCGAACGGATTGCTGCCAATAGCAAAGTCGAGTTTGATGTGGTTTCAAACCCTGAGTTTTTGCGCGAAGGAGTAGCCGTGGAAGATTTTATGAGGCCCGAACGTGTAGTGATAGGAACCCGATCGGATAAAGCAAAAAAAATAATGGAAACCTTGTATTCGCCTTTTGTGCGCCAGGGCAATCCGCTGGTGTTTATGGATGAGCGCTCGGCTGAATTGACAAAGTATGCAGCCAACTCATTTCTTGCCACCAAAATTTCTTTTATGAATGAAGTTGCCAACCTGTGCGAATTGGTAGGTGCCGATGTGGACGCTGTACGCAAAGGGATTGGAACGGACAGCCGCATAGGAAAAAGATTTTTGTTTCCAGGCATTGGTTATGGCGGAAGTTGTTTCCCTAAGGATGTGCAGGCTCTCGCAAAATCTTCCTCAGACGTTAATTATACCTTCAGGATTTTGGAAGCCGTGATGTCTGTCAATGACGATCAAAAAACTATTATGATCCCGCGCATCAAAGATTATTATAAAGGAAATTTGAAAGGCAAAACTTTCGCGATGTGGGGCCTCTCTTTCAAACCACACACCGATGATATACGCGAAGCCCCTGCCCTGTATAACATAGAAGAATTGTTGAAGGCGGGTGCGATTGTAAAGGCTCACGATCCGGAATCAATGGAAGGAGTAAAAAAACTGTTGGGAAATAAAATTCAGTTCTGCGAAACACCTTACGAAGCTGCAAAACATGCCGATGCCATTTTCATCGCTACCGAGTGGCCTGAGTTCCGCACACCCGATTTTGATAAATTAACTTCCTTGCTGAAAAGCAAATTGATTTTTGATGGCCGTAATCTTTACGACCTCGCGCAGATGAAAGAACTTGGTTACACCTATTTCAGCATTGGAAGAGAAACTATTTATGGCTAAGAAAAGAGTACTGATCACCGGGGGTGCCGGATTCTTGGGTTCGCATCTTTGCGACCGGTTCATCAAAGAAGGGTATCACGTAATAGCGATGGACAACCTGATCACTGGTGACCTGCGCAACATTGAGCACCTTTTTAAACTTGCCGATTTTGAATTTTATCATCACGATGTTTCCAAGTTTGTGCACGTGCCCGGAGACTTGCATTACATTTTGCACTTCGCCTCTCCGGCCAGCCCGATTGATTATTTAAAAATCCCAATCCAAACTTTAAAAGTAGGATCATTGGGCACCCACAATCTGTTAGGTCTTGCCAAAGCAAAAAATGCGCGCATCATTATCGCCTCTACTTCCGAAGTGTATGGCGACCCCACAGTGCACCCGCAGCCCGAAGAATATTATGGAAACGTGAACACTGTAGGGCCACGCGGGGTGTATGACGAAGCCAAGCGTTTTCAGGAAGCCATCACTATGGCCTATCACACCTTTCATAAATTGGAAACGCGCATCGTGCGCATCTTCAATACGTATGGCCCACGCATGCGCCTGAATGATGGCCGTGTGCTGCCGGCTTTTATTGGCCAGGCGTTGCGCGGTGAAGACCTTACCATCTTTGGCGATGGCTCGCAAACAAGAGCGTTCTGTTATGTGGACGATCTGGTGGAAGGAATTTATCGTTTGCTCATGAGCGACTATGCGCAGCCGGTGAACATTGGCAACCCCAGTGAAATAACCATCAGCGACTTTGCCGAAGAAATTGTGAAACTCACCGGCACCAAGCAAAAAGTTGTTTACAAAGACCTTCCCAAAGATGACCCCAAGCAGCGCCAGCCCGACATTACAAAGGCAAGAAAAATTCTTGACTGGGAACCCAAAGTTTCAAGGGCCGAAGGGCTAAAGATCACCTACGACTATTTTAAATCATTGCCACAAGATGTGCTCTATCAAAGGGACCATAAAAACTTTGAGGGGTATATTCGGTAGGGGCGATCGCATGGGTGATTTTGCTTTTTGAAAAAATGATCCACAGACCCTCTTGCATCAAACCAAAATTAAATTAGCTTTGCACCACTTCTTGGTAAAAAATCAAAAGAGGGGACCCGAAAGTCCCCTCTTTGTTTATAGCAACTTGATGGATGTAGTAGAAAAAATAAAAGAATTGGCCCAAGCGCGCGTGAAAGACCCTGCCCAGTTTGTGGTGGACGTAGTGCTGAGCAAGCACAAGCCCTATAAGGTTACGGTGATCTTAGATGGAGACAATGGGATTACCATTGATGATTGCTCGCTGTTGAGCCGCGCCCTTTCCGAAGATTTGGACACCATTGATTTGATCAAAGACAATTATACCCTTGAAGTAGGAACGCCAGGTTTGGACCAGCCCCTGAAACTGAAAAGGCAGTATGCAAAAAATGTAGGGCGCGAACTTAAAGTACATCAGAAAGACAAAACAACTGTGACAGGCTTGCTCACAGAAACAGACGAGGATAAAATTGTGCTGGAGGTGAGAGGGAGCAAGAAAAATGAATTGATAAAAACAGAAATACCTTTTAGTGAAATAGAAAAAGCAAT
>JAYVAI010000057.1:0-5283 GCA_043751075.1 Cyclobacteriaceae bacterium
TGAAAATGTCATCGCGGGCGAGGGGCTCAACCTTTATCACTATTGAAAATATTCTACTCGACCCGCGATCCCGATAAAAAAGATTGGCGCAAACCTTAATGGGATTCCGGGTCTCGTTTGCTTGTGAACCAATTTTAAAAAAATTCTCCCCTCGCCCGGAATGACACTTTAATGAAAATGTCATAGCTTCGCTAAGGCGAGAAAGAGAGCGGTGACTTTCGTTCAGGCCTTATCTCTTTTGATTATCCGTTTTGAACTTGTCATAAATTTAGAACATGACAACGTAGGATTAATCTTAAAATCCGATATTTGATAAAGGGATGATCAGGAAAAGATATTGAAGTGAAGCCATAAAAATTTGAGACCTATGAAAAAGGAAAACGAAATCAGCGCTGTAAACCGCAGGGGATTTTTAAAAAGGACAGGTGCGGTTGTGATCGGATCTTCATTGATTCACCAGTTAGGTTTTGCGGGGCACCCCTTGCAAGCAAGCAGCAACACATTGAAGGTTGGCTTGATTGGTTGTGGTGGCAGAGGTGCGGGGGCAGCAAGCCAGGCATTGCAAGCCGATGCCAACGTTGTGCTCACCGCTATGGGCGATGTGTTTCAAGACCGCCTTGATGAATCGTACAAAGAGCTCGCAGAAATGTATCCTGAAAAAGTTAAAGTTGACAAGGCGCATAAGTTCGTTGGCTTTGATGCGTATAAAAAAGTAATTGAATCAGATGTGGACGTTGTCCTGTTGGCCACACCTCCTGCCTTTCGGCCCGACCACATGATGGCTGCAGTTGAAGCAGGCAAACATGCTTTTTGCGAAAAGCCTGTCGCCATTGATGCGCCTGGTGTGCGAAAAGTATTGGCGGCAGCGAAGAAGGCGAAGGAAAAAAAATTATCGGTGGTGTCGGGATTTTGTTTTCGATACGACCTTCCCAAGCTGGCACTTTTCGATAAGGTGCTAAAAGGTGAAATCGGTGAGATCAAAAATGTTTACACGATACGCAATGGTGGTGAGTTGTGGACCAAGCCACGGCAGCCCGGCTGGACGGACATGGAATACCAATTGCGAAACTGGCTTTATTACGATTGGCTTTCGGGAGATTTTATCACTGAAATGATGGTGCACAGTTTGGACATGATGTCGTGGGCGATGGGCGACAAAAATCCCATAAAAGCTACTGGCACCGGTGGAAGGCAATCGCGCACCGAGGAAATCTATGGCAATGCCTACGATCATTTTGCGATTGAGTATGAATACGAAAAAGGTGTGAAAGGAATGCACATGAGCCGCCAGCAAGACGGATGTAGTTTTACAAACCGGGTAGAGATTGCGGGTTCGCAAGGCAATGCATTTATACATGGCAACAAGCATGAGATCACGGGCAAAGTCAATTGGCAATATGAGGGCCCGAAAAACGATATGTACCAGACCGAACATGACGAATTATTTGCTTCCATTCGTCAGGGTAAGCCTATCAATGATGGCGAACTGATGGCGCGCAGTTCCATGCTTGGCGTGTTGGGAAGAATGGTGGCCTACACAGGCCAAACCATCACGTGGGATGAAGCGATGAATTCGAATGTGGTGCTTGCTCCTGCGATCGATCAATACAGTTGGGAATTGAAATGGGCAACTGCCGAAGTTGCAAAGCCCGGCATTACTAAAGTGTTTTGAGGTTGTGTGTTTCTGCTCGTAGATCATAGCCTAAGTACAACTTTTAATACAAGTCATCATGAGAATCCATGTAACCTATCTACTTCTCGGCATCCTGGTTTTATGCGCGTCCAAATCTTTTTCCCAATCCAATCCCATAAAGTTTGGTATGGTTGTACAGTTTGAAAATCTCACATCACAATCCCGAAAAGAAGCAGTTCCATTAAAGTGGATCAATGTGAATACAGCACCCGATACATGGAAAGTGAAAGGCAGCGAACTTGTTTGCACAGGCAAGCCCATTGGTGTGATGCGTTCGGAAAAGCAGTATGAAAATTTTATCCTTCATGTGGAATGGATGCACATGGAGCCAGGCGGAAACTCCGGTGTGTTTGTTTGGAGTGCCGCCAACCCCGATGCAGAATCGCGACTGCCCGATGGCGTGGAAGTGCAGATGCTTGAATTGGATTGGATAAACCTGAACAAGCGCGATGGTGAAACACCTCCCATAGCGTATGTGCATGGCGAACTATTTGGTGTTGGGGGCGTGACCACCGTGCCCGACAATCCGAGAGGGACCAGGAGCAAGGCGATGGAAAATTTATGCAAAGGAAAAGGCGAATGGAATACCTATGAGGTGATCTGCGTGGATGGAACAATCAAACTTTCAGTAAACGGCAAGTTTGTAAATGGACTTAGCCAATCCTCACAAAAGAAAGGATATCTGTGCTTGGAATCAGAAGGAGCGGAAATCCATTTTCGAAATTTAAAGATCATTGAGTTGCCACCGGGTGTAACATCAGCGAAACAAATGGCAGCAGAGATCAAGTAGAAAAATTTATTTCTAAGAATGGAAAAGAAAATCACAAACAATCCAAAAGAGTTGGGGAAGGCAGCTGGCAGCGAGGGTGCAAAATTGATCCGCAAAGCAATTGAACATAACGGGAGCGCCAACATTATTCTCGCCACAGGCACCAGCCAATTTGAAACACTGCACCAATTGATTTCCGAACTTGAAATAGACTGGAGCAAAATCACCCTGTTTCATCTTGATGAGTACATTGGGTTGCCCATCACGCATCCGGCAAGTTTTAGAAAATATTTATTGGAGAGGTTTGTTTCAAAAGTGCCTGCATTGAAAGCAGTTTACTTGATCAATGGCGAAGGGGATTTGAAGTTGGAATGTGGCAGACTGGCGAAGAGCATACACGAACATCCCATTGATGTTGCCTTTGTTGGGATCGGTGAAAACGGACACCTCGCCTTCAATGATCCTCCGGCAGATTTTGAAACTGAAGAACCATACAACATCGTATCACTTGATGAAGCCTGCCGCAAGCAGCAACTAGGCGAAGGATGGTTCAAGAGTATAGATGAAGTTCCGAAGCGTGCCATCAGCATGTCGGTGAAGCAAATTTTAAAATCAAAAAATATAATTTGCTCGGTGCCCGATCAAAGAAAAGCTATGGCGGTGAAGAATTGTTTCGAACATCCGGTAAGCAATTTGTTTCCGGCCACGGCCTTGCAACTGCATACGCATTGTATTTGTTTTTTGGATGCAGCGTCATCCTCGTTGCTTGATCAAAGGGCTTTGAAAAGCTTCAGACACCTTTGAGGTGTCAGACGCCTAATCGAATTATAAATAGTTAAAACCACACCATATATGACAACAAGACGGGATTTTGTAAAACTCGCAGGAGCTGGTGCGTTGGCCACCACACTGCCCACATTGACAGGACAAGCAGCTACCTCGACAAGCAAGCCCAAAGGCGAGATCAATATTGGTATTGCCGGTTATACTTTTTTGGAATACAAGGATAGCATTGATAAAGTAATCGAAGTGATGAAGGCGGTGGACGTAAAGAACATCTCACTTAAAAACTTTCAATTGCCTTACGATAGCAACCAGCAGCGCGTGGATGAAGTGATTGGCAAGTTTAAATCTGCGGGCATTGCCGTCTATGGCCTTGGCGTGATCTATTTAAAAACCGAGAAGGAGGTTGACAATGCATTCAACTATGCGCAGATGGCCGGGGTGAAAATCATTATTGCCGCTCCTGACTTAGCGGTTCTAAATTATGTGGAGAGGAAGGCAAAAGAATATGCTATCAAAGTGGCCATTCACAATCATGGCCCCGAAGACAAACTCTTTCCAGACATTGATAGCATCTTCGACAAGATCAAAGCAATGGATACAGTCATGGGCATCTGTTTGGATATTGGTCACACCTTTCGTTGTGGCCACGATCCCGCATCCATGTTATTGAAATTCAAAGACCGCATTTACGACATGCACATAAAGGATGTTGACGCACCAGTTGAAAAGGGGCAAAGCTTAGTCAATGGCCGGGGAAAAGTTGATTTCATTAATCTCGTAAGGGCATTGAACAAAACGGGATACACGGGCATGTGCAGTTTGGAATACGAACAGAAAGGAGACCCGGGAATGGGTGTTGCCGAGAGTGTTGGATTTTTTAAAGGAGTGGTACGGTGTGTTTAATAGGAATTATTGCAGATCGCGACTTACAGCCCCAATACTAAGGGAAACTTTCAAAATAAGATATACAATTGTCCAACAGACAGACAGGAACATTCAACCTTCAACATTCGAAATTCAAATTTGCATTATCGAATTATGATTAGTGAACCAGGCAACTACATTCGGATTTTTTTTGATATTTCAGAATCCTATATTTGTCTATATGAACGATAGAATTGAAGACCTCCTGGTAATCCTCAGTGATGAAATACGCCAGACAAGAAACCTCACCATTGAAGTGAGGGAGGAAAACAAACTGACCAAAATGATAGCTGAAGCCGCATCAAAAAATGCAGATGCCGCATGGGAGCTAGTGGTTATGACCCGGAACCAATGGAGCAAACCGTTTTGGAAACGGTGGTTTGGATACTAGCCTAACTTTTCAGCTACTTCAACAACAAAGCTGAGGCCGCTCTATTATTCATCTGCTTCTTTCTCCTTCCCCTCAATACTTGATTATAAAATCACATACACATTTTTCGGGCGCGTTTCGTTGCCGCCTCTGTTGCCCGATGTTGTAACAAAGTCAACACTTGACGAATTGCCAAAAGCCCACCCCGATGTGCTTCCACTGACAATAATACCTGTCCCGTTCAAACTTGGGTGATTATGCGATTCAATCTCATCCGCTTGTAAACTCCCGACATTATTCCCTGTTTGCCCACCAGAGTTCGAAGTTGTTCTGGTTGCTTTGTCAGGGTCGTTACCTGAAATTCCATCCACACCTCTTGCAAACCTCCCCCTTAAATCAGGCACATTAAAATTGCTTCCTGTTGAGCCAAAATTATTTGCAACGACAGCATATAGAGCGTCATAGGTTCCGCCTGTTTTGGGATATGCTGCACCATCGCATAAGAGCCAGCAGCACGCAGGTAAAACTATTGTAAGTTTAATGCAACCGAACTATTATTACAACACCATTACAAACTCAAGTTGAAAATTCAACTTGAAAACTGTCAAACTTATTCAGGCATCGTCAGTTTACCAATTACCAATCAATGTCGTTTCCTTAAGCCCATAAGTCCGAAGGACTTGAATTTGAATAGCCCCCAATGGAATTGGGGAAAAAATAATTACGGCAAGTCAACCCGGA
>JAYVAI010000058.1:0-5272 GCA_043751075.1 Cyclobacteriaceae bacterium
TTCAAAGAATCATTTGACACAGTAAAGAAGCATACTATTTCTTTCGGATTACTGTCAAGTGTAAAAATGTATGTGACTCCCAGTAATTCCTTGTCATAATTCCGGGCATCATCTCGTAAGAACTCGTTTAAGTCCTTGTTACCACAATCAAATTGATCAAAATCAGATAGATTGACTAAATGCTGTAAAGTACAATCGCTGGTGAGGTTCAAGCGATCAGATTTTCGCTTTTTTCAACACCGTGTTGGCCAGTTTGGTTAACACAGTTCGTTGGGCAATAGATATCCTCTCACCTTGATTTTTTTCAACGATGGTGATAAACCTTTTTGCAGATTTGCCTGTCAGAATTGGAGTAGATTTAATTTCTAATGCCATTGCTTATTTTTCTATACCTGATTTAACAGTAAAAGTAGCAACTAAGTTTCTTGATCACAATAGCAATAATTGCTTAAGGTTGGGCGGGTACGTGACTTTTAAAGTTTTTGCCCGCAGGAATTTTAAATAGTTTCTTCCATCTATTCCCACTACCTACATCTCCAACAGCGATCTTGTCATTTAGCAAACTGAAAAAGCAAACTATGTCTGTTTCACTTTCAAGAATGTAAGTTACGGCCAGTAATTTTTGAAGGTAGGTCTTCGAGTCGCTTAACAGGAACTCAATTAAATCTGGGTCACCGCAATCAAATGGTTTAAAAATAAAGTCAGGTGTTAGCCGGACAAGGGATGATCCGACAGGAAACGACATTAGAATTTGGCAATACTTTTGAGCTTGGCAAAATTCTCGCGGATTCTTGCCCTTTCCTTGGGACTAACACGGTTGACATCACCCTCATTCATGTTTTGAATAAATAAGGCTGCATCTTTCCCAGTTAATACAGGTGTTTCTTTAATCGGCTTTGCCATAATTCTCATGCATTGATAACGACCTAAAACTACGGAAAAGTTGCAATGTTTTGCAATTTCAGAACTCCTTATCCCTCGCAGTTTGAAATGCATTGATGTTTGGATAATCGGCAAAAGAAGATTGCAAACAATAGCCTTTGCGCCTGCCTTGCCGGTAGTCTTGCCGGTAGGCAGGTGAGACAAATATACCTGCTTTTCATTCTGCGAATTATTAGTAATTGTTAAGAAGGGGCAAAGAGTTCTGAAATTTATTTTTTTTGACAATACTTTAAAACATCTGGTTCATTATAGGCATCGACTAACAAAAAACGGCAACCCGTTTTATTGTTATTGCTGAACCATGCTTTTATAAAATCCATCAATAGAAGAGCCAAGTCTTTGTACTTAACAGATTTTAAGAATACACAATTAAAATATAGTTATTTTTGTTAACAGTGAGCAGATTTCAAAAAGCCTTAGATAGACTTGAGAGAAAACCAAAAGACTTTACTTGGCAAGAACTACAGATGATTATGAAGAGGTTCGGGTACGAGGAACATTCAACTAGTGGATCGGCCAGAAGATTTTTCAATCCTAAAACAAATGCTTCCGTTCACCTACATGAACCTCATCCTAACCCAACGATGAAAAAGTATGCACTTGAAATAATTATTGACCATCTAACAGAACAAAAATTATTATGAAAAATGTATTGGAATACAGGGGATATCATGGATCAGTAGAGTTCAGCCCTGAGGATGGAGTTTTATTTGGAAAAATTGTTGGTATAAGCGATGTAGTCACATTTGAAGGTAAGACCGTGAGCGAAATCACCAAGTCATTTCATTATATGGTGGATGACTACCTTAAAACTTGCAAGGAGTTGGGCAAAGAGCCTGCTAAAGAATTCAACGGAAGCTTCAACATAAGGCTTAAGCCACGGATACACAAGCTCGCGTCAATCCGCTCCTCGACAATGAAAATATCACTCAATAAGTTTGTGGAACAAGCGGTAGAGAAGGCAGTGTCTTAAACTTCTAAAAGGTAAAAGATTGATTAATATCCCATAAAAATAAAAAGCCCTGAATATCAGGGCTTTAATTGTTTTGTTTGCGGTCTGGACGGGACTCGAACCCGCGACCTCCTGCGTGACAGGCAGGCATTCTAACCAGCTGAACTACCAGACCATTTTTAACTTTTCAAACTACCAGAACCCAGCGACTTTCCCGCCCGAAAGCGGGACACTCTAACCAGCTGAACTACCAGACCTTTAAAAACAGGGTGCAAATATAACGGTATGCATGGGTTATGCAAAAAAGGATAAAAAGTTTTATGCCTTATTGGTTTATCTGGGTTAAAAAAAATAGCCCCGGTTTGACGAGGCTAATTCTCTCCATCAGTAGGTCAGATGCTATGATGCTTACTTAAAAAATTTTCCTACCAATGAGCCAAGTCCACCACCGCCACTCAATGAGCCTATCACGCCTTGCAAATCAAAGCTGTTGTCTTTGGGGTCGTTTGTTTTCTTCACCAATTGGTTCATCACCGTTGGTATCAATGACTTGGCTATGCCACCGGCTGCCTCACCGCTGATCCCAAATTTCTTGGCAAGGTTTGATGTTACCACTTGGGTAATGTTTTGAACCAACGATGAGTTTGCACCGGCACCACCACCTTGAAACATGGAGGTGAGCCCGGATATTCCACCGCTGCCCAATTGGCTTTTCAACCCCTCCATAATGCTGGAAGCAGTTGTTTCAATGGCCGCGTTGTTGTTCTTGTTGTCAATGGCCGGGTTGTTGATGATGGCATCGCCCGCGTGTTCTTTTACTAAGTTGATCAGGTTGTTGAGCATAAGAAAAAAGTTTAGGTTAAGTGGAATTAAAAGCAGGGCACTAAAATCACCTAAATGTATGGTAGTCACTATTTTTTTAGATGAAATGAAGGTATCCCTCGGTGAAATCAGAAATATAATGGTTGACACTACGGATAGAAGGGATTATAGAAGAAGCCTCAAGATTACCTTTACCAAAGGCCATCATTTCTTTTTATACTTGGCAACTAAGGAAATAAATTTTGGCAACGAATGGATTTGATCAAAGTCGCTTTCAGATTCGATGGCTGAAAAATCTGAATATCCGAGTACCAAAGCCTCCTCGAGGAATTTTAGTGCGGCATCATATTTTTTATCCTGTGCCGAAATCCGCGAAAGCAGATAATTGCTCTCCGCCAGATCACGGTCATTCCTATTTTTTTTTGCAAGGGCAATTGCTTTGCCAATTTGCCCTCGGCTTTTTGTGATATCTCCGAGTATAAGATAGCAACCGGCCTCATAATTATGTTCGGCACTTGACGGTACGTAGCCTGAGAGCAAGGACTCTTCAAAAGCAATAACGGCACTTTCATATTCTCCCATCTCTGCATAGATATACGAAAGGAGGAGAAGCGACTCCCCCTTGTCTTTGCCTTCCCTTAACCCAATGGATTGATCAATGTAAAATTGAGCACTGTCATACAGTTTCATACCTCTGTATTCATCCGCCAAAGCATACAGTGCGTAGGATTTTTCGGAAGGGTTTAAATCAAGCCCACGCTTTAGGTAGTGAATGGCTGAATCAACGGAATGCTCTTCGTTCGAAAAATTAGAGTAAAAGTATCCAAGTCCCAATATATAGTCAGCGTCCATTGGGTCTATGGAAATTGCTTTACGATAATTTTTTTCGACCAATTCCAGTTCGTCCATCTCCTCATAAATTTGGGCGAGGTTGAAATACAAATAGGATTTATCGGGGGTTTCATCAATTTCTTTGAGATAGCTGGCAATGGCCATGTCTCGATATTTTTCGGTATAGGCATCATCACCAAGCTCTTTCATCATATCACTTAATTCTTCATACCAATTTCCTGCATAGGGATAGTTGGCCAGTTTTTTAAAATATTCTTCCCCTTTCTCCCAACCCTTTTTTCTCCCAAAAAAATATTCCTTGCCAATGTTGTAGTTGTAAGTGGCACCACCGGATGAATCAACCGCCAACGCCTTTAGGTAATATTCAATAGCCTTTTCGCCTTCGAACATATTGCCGAGGTTGTTGTAGATATGTCCAAAATCGGGGTCAATGCTCAAGGCTGTTTCATAATTTTTTATTGCTTCCTTTTTGTTTTTAGTGGTTGTGTGCAAGGTGCCGAGGTTGTTAAATGGGTACGACCATCGGGGTGCGACCTCAATTGCCTTGAGGTAGTAAAATTTGGCAGAGTCATAATTTTTTCTGGTGTAGTGTACGTTGCCCATACTGTTGAGCACATACGCGGCATCCGGTTCTAATTTTAACGAGGCCCTGAGTTTTGCCAATGCTGTTTCAGCCAACTCCTTGGTGGATTCCTCCCCTTTGCAAATGCAAAACAGAAAACCATTTTCAAGAAATAGTTTGCGGGCTTGCAGGGTTTTGTAGCGTATGTCGTTGGGGGAAAGTAAGTCAACCGTTGTTTGCATCTCGCGAGCAGCAAGAGATACATCCTCATACTCGAGTGTCTTGTCGTTCACCATATAACGGTTAATGGCTGTTTGTGCATTGGCCTCTAGGGCCGCCACGAGTGCTCTGCGAATATCACTCACGAAAGAAATGTTCTCCTTGTTTTCCAATTCGATCAGCTTAAAATAATGGAGTGCACTTTTTTCCTTGGTGATTAAATTTTTGGATGTTAGTGCGTCCCTGAACTTGCGGTAGTGCCCCCTTGTTTTTTCGCTCAAGGTATCTTTGACTGTGCCATTGCGGGAGGCCAGCACGATCGGATTTTCGTTCTCCAATTTCTTTTTGTTTTGAACAAGGGCAAGTTCTAAGGCATCTACTTGGCTCACTTTTATCTGCATGCTTCCCGATACGATCGGATTTTGCTTATCACCAGTGGCCGCTGGCACTTCTTTGCTCAGATATAGGTTCAATTCGGAAAGAGAAACAAATCCATCGGCATTGCGATCGGCCAAGCCTTTCATTCCATCCATCAAATGGTAGGTAAATACACCATGTCCACCGCCCCACGCTTCACTTTCCAACGATTTTTCTCCTGGCTGTGAAGAAAGTATTTTGGTAATGCCTCCCCACTGCTCTTGGAGCGAAGCCGTAGTTTGGGATTGCCCTGCATCTCCTCCTGCCAATTTGCCTGCTCTGCATGCATCGGTGATCAACAATACATTTGCTTTGTTTTTGGTTACAAGCGTTTCGAGATAGTCGTGTAAGTCCATTACTTTCACGGTGCCCCCGGCATGATAGCCAGCACGTGGGGAGTCATGAGCCAAGAGGAACCCACGTTGTTTTACGGTGCGAGTTTCAACATCACCATGCCCTGCAAAGAAAATAATAATGCGATCGTTCCTTTCACTGTCAAGCAGCCA
>JAYVAI010000059.1:0-5260 GCA_043751075.1 Cyclobacteriaceae bacterium
TTCATGCTGGAGGAAGCAAAGAAGCGCGACCACCGCAAACTTGGAAAGGAACTTGAACTGTTTGCCTTCTCCGAAAAAGTAGGCATGGGTTTGCCTTTGTGGCTACCGAAAGGAACAATCCTTCGCGAGCGGCTTGAGCAGTTTATGCGCAGGGCGCAGATACGGGCAGGCTACGAACCCGTGGTGACCCCACACATTGGCAGCAAGCAATTGTATATTACCTCGGGGCATTACGAAAAATATGGAAAGGATTCTTTTCAGCCAATAAAGACGCCCGATGAAAGTGAAGAGTTTTTGCTCAAGCCAATGAACTGCCCGCACCATTGCGAGATTTATAAAGTGAAGCCACGGTCGTACAAAGATTTACCAATTCGGCTGGCCGAGTTTGGAACCGTGTATCGCTACGAGCAAAGTGGCGAGCTGCACGGGCTCACACGGGTGCGCGGCTTTACACAAGATGACGCCCACATTTTTTGCAGGCCCGATCAGGTGAAGAGTGAGTTCATCAAAGTAATTGATCTGGTGCTTTTCGTTTTCAGGTCTTTGGGATTTGAAAATTATACAGCCCAGGTTTCCTTGCGCGACCCAGAAAATAAAGTCAAGTACATTGGCGATGATGAGTTGTGGGATCGTGCTGAGCGCGAAATCCAGGAAGCAGCCGATGAGCGTTCGCTAAAAACGGTTGCCGTAAAAGGAGAGGCAGCATTCTATGGGCCTAAGTTGGATTTTATGGTGAAGGATGCACTTGGCCGCAGTTGGCAACTGGGCACCATTCAGGTTGACTATCAACTTCCGCAACGGTTTGAATTGGAATACGTGGGTGCCGACAATCAAAAGCACCGCCCGGTTATGATCCATCGGGCCCCGTTTGGTTCGCTCGAACGGTTTGTGGCCGTGCTCATCGAGCATTGTGCGGGCAACTTTCCCACATGGCTGGCACCCGTGCAAATAGCGGTGTTGCCAATTTCTGAGCGCTTCAATGAATATGGTCAACACGTGCTCGACATCCTTAAGGAAACCGATATAAGAGGCTTTTTGGATGATAGAAATGAAAAAATTGGAAGAAAGATCAGGGATGCAGAAGTAAGTAAAGTCCCTTTTATGCTTCTGGTAGGAGAGAAAGAAGTATTGGAAAACAAGGTAGCGGTGCGCAAACATAGCCAAGGCGACAAGGGTGTAATGGACTTAAAAGATTTCGTCAACACATTTTCTAAAGATTTTGCGCTTCCATCTTGATTTCAGGGTTTTGAAAAAAAGAAAAAAGAGCGATATTTGCAGCCCTGTCTGAAAACCAGACGGAAGATTTATAAAAATTTTAAGTACTTAACCTCAAAGAGTGGCAATATTTCAAGGTGGAAACCGCCCCAAGCCTTTTGTAAGAGGCCCGCGGAGAGTAGTAGAGGAACCTTATCGTGTCAACGAGCGAATTCTTGCCCCCCGTGTGCGGGTAGTTGGTGAGAATATCAAGGTAGATGTTTACCCAACATCTCAGGCCATTAAAATTGCACAAGACTTGGGTTTGGACCTGGTGGAGATTTCACCAAATGCCGATCCTCCAGTGTGCAAGGTTATTGATTACTCGAAGTTTAAGTACGAACAGAAAAAGAAGCAGAAGGAAATCAAGGCAAATGCCCAAAAGTCGGTGTTGAAAGAAATCCGGTTTGGACCCAATACCGATGACCATGATTTCAATTTTAAAGTGAAGCATGCCGAAAACTTCCTCAAGGAAGGCGCAAAAGTAAAGGCGTATGTTCATTTTGCAGGCCGGTCGATTGTGTATAAGGAAAGAGGCGAAATACTCCTGTTAAAATTTGCCCAGGCGTTGGAAGAGTTAGGCAAAGTAGAGCAATTGCCAAAGCTGGAAGGAAAGCGCATGTATATGATGGTTGCCTCAAAAGGAAAAAAATAATTAGTTGATTTTTAAATTTATACGTGATGCCCAAGTTGAAAACAAAGTCAGGAGCCAAGAAGCGTTTCAAAGTTACCGGAAGCGGTAAGATCAAGCGCAAGAAGGCATACAAGAGACACATCTTGACAAAGAAAAGCACTAAACAGAAAAGAAGATTGGGCCATGCTACCACCGTTAAGAAAGCTGACGAGAGTAACATCAGGCTCATGTTGCCTTATCTTGTTTAATCCGTAAAGTCGGATTTTTTAGGTTGTCCATCAGGTAGGTGGATATTTGTTAAACCCGGTACTTGGCAGATAAGTGTTTTGAAACAAAAGACCGCCAACGCCAAAAATTAAAAAACTATGCCACGTTCGGTAAACAATGTTGCAAGCCGCGCCCGAAGAAAGCGCGTGATGGAAATGGCCAAAGGGTACTTTGGTCGTAGAAAAAATGTTTGGACGGTTGCAAAAAATGCAGTCGAAAAAGGATTGGTGTATGCCTATCGCGATAGGAAAGCCAAGAAGAGGGATTTCCGCTCACTGTGGATCACCCGTATCAATGCCGGTGCAAGAATACATGGATTATCGTACTCCGAACTGATGGGCAAAATCAAAAAAGCGAGTATTGATTTGAACCGCAAAGTGCTTGCCGACTTGGCCATGAACCACCCTTCGGCATTTGAAGCCGTGGTGAATAAGCTGAAATAACTCGGTGCGGATGACTTAAAAATGAGAGGGGCTTAGGCCCCTTTTTGGATTTTACTGATATGACAAAATCAAAGAAGGTGTTTTTGTTGCTTGCCTTTATATTTTTTGGCCTGCTCATCTATGTCAGCTACGATATTTCCTCGCGAACAACTTTCCCCGGATCAAAGCCCCAGCTTAAAGAGCGGCTTCAAGACCAGTTCTTGGCCCCCGATACCGTAAAAAGAGATTCACTTTCGTCCGTTAAACGATGAATATGGCAACTCATCAGAATATTTCTCTTTTTATCGGTCAGGCATTTGGTAGTTTCCCTGACTCCAATACCTTAGTGTCAGATTAAAGCCAACTATAGACGAGATTATCCCCTGAGGTCAAGGACTTTGGGGGATTTTCTTTTTTAGTTTACTTGGGTCGCGGTAGAATTTCATGAGCGGGTTGCCTGTGAAGTGCTAATGCCGGTGAGAAACTTTTATTTGCTTTTACCTTGTGTGCGGGTTAACATTTCATAGCCCAGTGATGTTGAAGTTTTAAGATAAAGAAGGCTTACAAAATTCATTAATCTTCTTGATAAAGTAATTTGCACTGTTGCAATTTGGATGCATGAAGAATTGAGAAGTTAGCATGATCAACCATTTGTTTGGCCAATTGAACTTTTGTACCTACACCTCTTTTTCTTCCTATTGAGTTGAGACCAAGTGTACGAATTTCATCAAAGGGATTTACAAATGTTTCTGGATTTTGAATCATGTAGGCATCGTCTTTCAAGAATTTTCTCATCGCTCCTTCATCAGCTAAAAACCAAGCCTCAATTTGCTTGATACTTATGATTACGATGTGATTTATGGAGGGGTTGATCCTTTTCTTGGTTAATGTGATGCAAGCATCTTCATCTAAATCAGTTAAGATCAAAATTACAGTTGCCCCTTTGTCTTTTAAGATTTGAGTGTATTTTTCAATGTTGTGAGGAAGTAGATTTTTATTGCCCGTGGCATCAACAACATCCTTGACAAAATCAATTTTTAGAGAACTCAAATAATCTTGAAAGGAAGCTGACTCAAGATAATCTTTTCCGGTGCTCCCTCACCGATGAACCCAAGTCTCACCATGGAATTCCCCCGACTAAAGCATTGGTCAATAGTGCGTCATCCATCTTTAGCCCGTGAAGATCCATTCCGCTTACTTGCTTGGTTTGGGTCATACCATTTACCTTATCTACTAAAATGATTTCTTCTGGTCGAAGTTCTGAGACGAGTGTTTGAGAGTGGGTATTTAGCCAGATGTAGTGGCCGCGCTCCTCACATTGTGTGCGGATGATGCTTACTAATTCCCTTACTACTTTTGGGTTTAAGCCATTCTCTGGTTCTTCAATGCATAAGAATTGTGGTTTATCGCTTTGATAGATGGCAGCTAAGATTGAGAGTCTGTTGTAAGTACCATCTGAGATTAAGCGTTTGGTAAGAGGTTTTTTGAGATTGCTTTCGTAAACCAATAGGCTATCTGTACCGCTTAGTTCTTCCGAAATGATCTCAATAGAATCAAATCCAGGAATTAAGAGTTGAAGTATTTCTACAATCTCATCCTTTACTTCGTTGTTGCGAAAAATCCTTTTGAGGACTTTTTCTAGGTTGGAGGAATCGATCGCTAGTGTTGTAACAATTTAATTTTGGTGCGTAAATATATTTCATAACTTTGCAAGATAGTATAATCCATAACTATCTTGTCCATGAAACATGCAACCGTTAATCTGACAACCAGACAAGTGAAATTTCTAAAATCTTTTAAACAACAAGACAAAAGAAGTTTAAGAGAGATTAACAGAGCAAACATACTTTTGCTTCTTGCTAACGGGAAACAAGCATCGGAGATCGTGGAATTTTTAGATGTCGGTCGCAATACAGTGAGCCGTACAAAACAAAATTTTTTATGCGAGGGGATTCAATCAGCGTTAGAAGAGGACCTTCGTAGCGGTCAACCTATAAAATATGATTCCAAACACGAAGCCGAACTCATAGCTTTGACTTGCAGTAGTGCCCCCTCTGGCAGAACACGATGGACATTGGAATTATTGAAAGAAAAATTAAAAGGTAAGCGCGGGTTTAAGACCATTAATAGGGAAAGCATTCGGCTGATGCTAAAAAAAACGAATGTAAACCTTGGCTGAGAAAGATGTGGTGTATTGCCGAAATCACTCCAGAATATCGGCAGCGGATGTACCGATTGTTGGATTTGTATGAAGAGGAATATGACCCAAAGCGTCCAGTGATTTGCATAGATGAAAAGAGCAAACAACTGATTGAAGAAAAAAGGACCCCTATACCTATGAAGCCCGGCAGTCTGGCAAAATATGATTATGAGTACAAAAGAAATGGCACAAGGAATATCTTTGTAGCAGTAGAACCCAAAGGGGGCAGACGAATTATTAAAGTTACAAAAACAAGAAAGAAAAATGATTTTGCCAACTTTGTCAGAGAGGTAGTGGAAAACAAAATATGCGCAATCAACGGAAATACGAATTGTGCTCGATAATTTAAATACGCACTTTGAAGAATCCTTTCACGAAACATTTTCAAAAAAAGAAGCCAAAAAAATATTAAGCAAGATAATTTTTTGTTACACGCCTAAACATGCAAGCTGGCTCAATATGGCAGAAATAGAAATCAATATG
>JAYVAI010000060.1:0-2019 GCA_043751075.1 Cyclobacteriaceae bacterium
TGTCCATTTCGATTGTCAACACCTACTTCGCCATACTCCGCTCGATCTCCTTCAGATTTTCAATCTTCTTGTTACGCAGGAAACCATGGATGTCTTCAAAGTGTTCGCGGATGCGTTTGTTTCCAAACTCAAAAACCTTTTTGGCCAGGCCATCCAGAAAATCGCGGTCGTGCGAAACCAAGATCAACGTGCCATCAAACGCCAGCAGCGCATCTTTAAGGATGTCTTTTGTTTTTATGTCGAGGTGGTTGGTAGGCTCATCGAGTATCAGCAGGTTTACAGGCTGCAACAATAACTTCAACATGGCGAGGCGTGTTTTTTCACCGCCCGAAAGCACCTTTACTTTCTTGTCGATGTTTTCGCCACTGAACATAAACGCGCCCAACATGTCTTTGATTTTTGTGCGGATGTCGCCCTGTGCAATCTGGTCGATGGTTTCAAACACCGTAAGTGTTTCATCCAACAACGAAGCCTGGTTCTGCGCAAAATATCCGATCATGCTATTGTGGCCCAACTGGAGTTTTCCATCGTAGCCGATCTCGCCCATGATGGCTTTTATCAATGTGGATTTACCCTCTCCGTTCTTTCCCACAAAAGCCACTTTCTCCCCGCGTGCAATGGTAAGCGAGGCATCGCTGAACACAACATGGTCGTCATATTTTTTTGTCAGGCCCTCAATGATCACCGGATAATTTCCCGATCGTGGTGCTGGTGGAAATTTCAAGTTCAGTGAAGATGTGTCCAATTCGTCCACCTGTACTACCTCAATCTTGTCAAGCATCTTCACCCGCGACTGCACCTGTAGGGTTTTCGAATACGTACCCTTGAAGCGGTCGATAAATCCCTGAATGTCGGCTATCTCTTTTTGCTGATCGTCAAAATGTTTCTGTTGCTGCTCGCGCCTTTCTTTGCGCAATTGCAAATAGTGCGAGTAGTTGGTTTTGTAATCATAGATGCGGCCCATCGTTACTTCAATGGTGCGGTTGGTGAGGTTGTCCACAAACATTTTGTCGTGGCTTATCACGATCACCGCTTTGGCACCCGACTTCAGAAATTCCTCGAGCCACTGCACCGATTCAATATCCAAATGGTTGGTGGGCTCATCCAGCAAGATGAGGTCCGGCTTCTGCAATAAAATTTTAGCGAGCTCAATCCGCATCCGCCAACCGCCACTGAATTCTTTGGTGGAACGTGTAAAATCACTGCGCACAAAACCCAATCCCATCAGCGTTTTCTCTACCTCTGCATCAAAATTGATCTCTTCAATGGAATAATATTTTTCACTTAGCTCTGATACCTGCTCAATTATTTTCGAATATTCATCCGACTCATAGTCGGTGCGCGTTTCGAGCTGATGGTTCAGTTCATCCATCTGCTTTTTCATGTTCAGTATTTTGAAAAACGCTTTGGAGGTTTCTTCAAACACCGTGCAATTATCTTCGGTAAGCAAATGCTGGGGCAGGTAAGCGATCACCGCATCTTTTGGGGCCGACACTTTACCACGTGTAGCTTTGTTAACACTCGCAATGATTTTTAGCAACGTGGATTTACCCGCCCCATTTTTTCCCATCAGGGCTATGCGGTCGTTTTCATTGATATTGAATGTGATGTTGCTAAAGAGGGCCGAGCCATTAAATTCAACTGTTACTGCGTCAACGGAGATCATCGCTTTTTAAAATAAGAGGGCAAAGATATTATTTTTTCCCTTTATGGCATTTCCCGAAGAAGCAAGATTGCTGTTCAATTTTTAGCTGCCCTTGCAAAAACCGTTTGGATTGGGTTTAAATTACTATAGGTGGGTTCTAAAAATTCAATTGATTCCTTTAATCACCTCATTCCTGTTTCCCCAGAAGGGAAATGATAAGCGGAAATTGGATTTTTAGAAGTCCCCTATATTATGGATAAACTTTTTATGGGCATTAAATTTTCAACGCGTATTCTATATATTTCATCTTTGCCTCCATTTACCCTCAAGTCCAATGAAATCTTCCAAGTGATAAATAGATTCAGAGTGCGAAA
>JAYVAI010000061.1:0-5230 GCA_043751075.1 Cyclobacteriaceae bacterium
CGGGTCTGTGAAAAAAGAAAAATTGAATTTCGATTTGGAAGATTTGGATTTCTTTTCCTTTTCAGGTTTTTTAAAAGTATTTGATTTATAGGTGTTTTCAGCCATTAGATTAAAAAGTACCCAAAACTAAGGAAAACGGTAGAGAAACTTAAACCCCTAGTAAGCATTTGAGAAAAATGATTTTATACAAACTGACGAACCCTTCTGAAACGAAAGGACTGGCACCCCCATTTTTTTGTTATCCTTCATTCTCACTCCTTATAATTTTATAACTTTAGCTCAAATCAAAGGCTCGTTTAATGAAGCAATCCATAATTTTGCTATTTGTCTCTTTAGGTATTTCATCATTTCAGTACATATTCCAAAAAATTTCGATGGAAATGGACACTCGATCGGCTACAGCGGGCAAAGCGGCCCGGGTGAAAGCCACTATTTATTATTCTGCTGGAGGTATGATGGTTTCCTACTTTACCGAGCCCATTGAGCTGGTGATCATAAATAATAAGAAGGGTGAATTGACCATTTATAATCCGTTGGAAAACACAGTGACTCGGCAACAAAATTATTTGCTGGGCACCGAAACTAATCAGCTTTACTTTTTTTTGGAAAATAAAAAAAATGATCTCGGGCTTAGCGCGATGGGCTACACCACTAAAAACACCCGTTTTGAAGAGGGCTTAAAAATCACCAATTGGATGCCACCCATGAACATCGCCAAGGATATTTCCAACGTAGAATTGGTGCATGAAAAAGGAAATCCAATTTTTATGGCCTATTTTGGTGCCGATGGAAAGCCCCTAAAAAAAATGTATTTCTATAAATACACGCAGGTAAGCGACTACATCAACATACCTTCGGCCATCACCCAA
Organism: Cyclobacteriaceae bacterium; assembly: GCA_043751075.1. Classification (GTDB taxonomy): domain Bacteria; phylum Bacteroidota; class Bacteroidia; order Cytophagales; family Cyclobacteriaceae; genus ELB16-189. The sequence goes on from JAYVAI010000061.1 coordinate 870, forward strand.
ATTGATTTTAAAACACCCACCGATTCCATTGTAACAAAAACCATCTACTCAGCATTTCGTCTCAACGAATCCGTTGAAGAACAAAAGCAAAACTTCACCGTTCCTTCCAATGCAAAAGTGTTAGCCCGGTGAGAATACTTTTACTTTTGCTATTGTTGTTTTTGTGCCTGCTGCTGCAGGCACAAAACTTTCGAACAGACCTCATTTTGGTAGGAAAGCAACCTACCGCCACCGAAGCTGGATTGTTGACACAAAAGAAATCATTCAACCCTTTCTCCATACTGTACAGGGGCACCTTAGGGTTTTATCAAAAACAAATATCTCCGCAATGGGGTGCCAATTGTGCATTTGAAACAACGTGTTCCCATTTTAGCAGGCAAGCAGTGAATAAATTTGGCTTGGCCAAAGGTTTCTTCTTAACGCTTGACCGCTTGGGCCGGTGCAATAAAATCTCTCTCTACGAAACCGTGCCTATCCGCATCAATCCTCAAAATAAAATTATTGACAAGGTGGAGTTTTATCAATTGCCATAATGCGAGCGTTACTTTTTTTATTTGTCTGTTTTCCTAGTTCCGTTGTCGCCCAATTTAAAAACACAGGACACGATTTTGTTCAACATCTTCTTTCCCATAAAATGTATGACGAAGCCCTGTTGGTGCTATCCGAAAAACTTGCCCATAGCACCACTATTGAAGCGAGGGATTCCATGAATTTTTTTCTTGGAAAAACGTTTTATGATCTTCAGCAACTTCCATCATCCATTGAACACTTAGATGCTGTTTCAATGGCAATGCCCTCACTTTATAATGAGGCACGGTTCTTCTCGGCCTTTAACGAATCCTATTTAAAAAAAACAGACTTAGCGCAGCAAAAGCTTCTGGCATTTTTCCCCACCGGGGCGCGATGGCAGCAACTTAAAAAATTTGAACTTGCCGGGATTTTTCTGTTGGCCGGAAACCTGGCCAGTTTTGATTCGCTGCAACGCAATTTTACCGATGACTGGAGTGTGGTGCAACAGCAACAAAAAAATTTAATAGTGCATCGAAATAATCTGAATGGATTAAAACGTAAATCCGTTTTTCTGGCAGCAACATTATCTACAATCATTCCGGGCGGTGGTAAATTTTATGCAGGCCGAAAAGGAAATGGAATTTATTCATTATTGATTACTGCGCTGCTTGGAGCCCAAACATACGAGGCATATCGAAAGGATGGATTGAAAAGTGGGCGGTTCATTATTTATGGATCTTTGTTTACGTCTTTTTACATTGGCAATATTTGGGGCAGTGCCTTAGCCGTTAAAGTGGTACGAAATGAAAGAAGAGATGCTATACATAATCAGGTTTTGTTTGATATGCATATTCCCATGCGCACCATTTTTCAGTAAGGCTCAGGTTGCATTGGCCGACAGTTTAAATTCTTCAGGGGATTTTCAGCGCGCTGTTGTGGCTTACGAGTATGCACTCTTTAGGGGGTTACCCCCCACCGAAGCTAACCCCGTGCTTTTGAAAAGTGCACAGTGCCTGAAAAAATTGGGCAAATATGGTCAAGCCATAAGCCAATTGGACAGAGCTGATTTATATAATGAGCGTGATTCGCTTCGCTTTTTATTGTTTTATGAGTATGCATTGAATGCTTTGCTGGGCAGCCGGCCCGACATCGCTCTCAGTAAAATGAAAGAGGCCCGATATGAACTTACCGACACCTCTGACATTACCTTGCTCCTACCACTGGAGATATTGGCATTCAATGAAATGCATCAATGGAAGGATGCACAAGCTAAGTATCTACAATTTGCCAAAAGCCACTCCCTTGCCTTTGATCCCTATCCTGAAATCTTATCCTTTAAGAAGAAAGATCCGGATAGGGCTATGAGCATATCGTATTGGTTGCCGGGTGTTGGGCAAATGTATGCCGGTTATTTTTGGAAAGGCTTTGTGTCTTCCATGCTTAACCTAGGCTTAGTGGGTTTTTCCACCTGGAGTTTTTTGAATGGCTATTTTTATTCCGGTGCCTTCACAGGGGTTGCCCTGTTTTACTTGTCCTATAATGGCGGAGCGCGCTATGCCGAGGCGTTGGCCAATCAATACAACAAAACTAAAGTGGACGCTTTCAATGCAAAAGTTAAGAAACTTGTAATTGAGGAGTCTGTAAAATAAAAAAGAGGCCGAAGCCTCCTTTTCATTTTCAGATAATCGTCTTTAAAGTTTTTTACCACATAAAAAATTTGCTGTTGCCCACAAATTGACTGATGTCATCAAAATTGATGGCCAGTACAATTAAGTCGATAAGCGGCACAATACCAAATATACCCCCACAGGTTATTAAGTATCCGAAGATAAGGATCGGCTTACCGCCAAGATACACACGGTGAATGGCGATCCATCCCAAAAAGAAGTCCAACAAAATGGCAACGAGGGCGTCCTTCTCTTTTTGCACCGCAGCCGTGGTCAGAACACCTAACGGATTCAAGTTAATGTGCTGGGTCACTAAAGTTGAAGCTGAAAATAATGCTTCTACTGATTCATCGCTTATGCGATATCTTTCGGCCGAAGCAAACGTACTGATAGCCATTGAGGCGGCACCAAAAAGAGCAATTAAAAAAAGTTTTTTCATATGAAAATTGTTTAAATGGGATTGATTATTGAAAGATGTAAAAGTTTTATCAAAAATCAAATACTTTTGAAAGAGAATGAGGATAAAATGCAGTAAATTTTTAAGTGGCATAGTTGTCGCATTTATTTGCTTTACTACTTGTTTCTCGCAACCGGACAGTACTAACAATGAGGCCGCAGCTTGTTTACGCCTCATTTATAATTGCGCCTTTGATAGCGCACGGCTTCACTATTCCAACTTTCCCTCAACATCTTCAGACACTAAAAATTTGCTTGAATTGTTTGCCATGCGGTGGGAAAATATCCCCATGGCCAACAACCCAAAGAAAGAAATTTACCTGAATGCACTTACAGCGTTAGTGAATAATTTCAAGGAAGGAGAGGACATCACTGAGGGAAACTTATTCCTCCATATTACCTCTCAATTATTGCTTTCGGAATACTATTATACCAATGGCGAAGCAGGAAAAGCGCTATGGCAAGGGAAATCGGCCTACCCATTAATAATGAAAGTACTTGACGAAAATAAAAAAGAACCCGAGCTGCTTTTCGTTCGTGCTATGTACTTGTACTACATGGATTTTTTCAGGAACAAAAGTTTTATGTACCGGGCTGCATTATTCCCGTTGCGTGATGGGGATATGGAACTCGGATTAAAGTTGCTACAAGAGGCTGCCAATACTCAATCGCTGGCCCAGACCGAAGCACTTATTTATACTGCGCATATTTTATTGCACTTTGAGAAAAAGCCTGAACAAGCATTGCCCTATTCTAAGAAGCTTGCAGAAAAATACCCTGCCAACTTGAAATTCAGGGAGTTGTTGATCGATAACCTGATCGCATTAAAATATTTTTACGAAGCTGATGCAGAGCTTGGAAAACAATTGGAGACCAAGTCCGCTTACTTTAAGATACCAGCCTTATACTTTGCCGGTTGTTTGGAAATTGAATTTAGAAAAAATAAGGAACAGGCAACTAAACTTTTTCAGCATTGCATTGACTTGTCTTTAGAAACAGGGCTTTTGGAAGATTACCAACTAAAGGCAAAGGAACAATTGAAGAGTCTTGAGTGAGGTTATAACTTAAACGCCACACCTACCCTTGCATTACCTGATCCACCGGCTCCTACTTCCAAAAAGACCCCTACCTTGGGCGCAAAGTAATATCGCGCCCCTACATGAATACCAAGGAACAGGCCACTTCCATAATTATTGGAAAGACCGGTAACGTTATTTTTATCTCTCCATGAAAAATTCCTAAACCCTAAACTGGCACCTCCGTAAACGTCCAACTCTTTCACATTTAGTTCAAGTAGTTGATTGAAATGATAGGACCCTCGGCCACCAATATAGATGGCTGTAAAACCATAATTGACTCCTGATACATTATAATTATAGGTTAGAAAATCAAGCCCGCCCCCCAGGCTTATTACGTCTGAAATACCTACCTCCAGAGAAGCACTCAAGGGTATTCCTCCATTGTAATAGGAGTTCACCCCAATCCCAAGGTTTAACAATTTATCGCCTTTATTAAATTGAGCAACAGCCTGATGGGCAACCAAATAAAAAAAAGCTGAAACAAAAAACAGGAGGATCGTTTTCATATTTGTTTTGTCTATTTTCTAAAGGTAGATATAATTTTAGTTAGAAATCTTCTCTCAAAGTTCCAAAAAAAACGGAACTGACCAAAAAGAAAACCATAAAACAATAAGAATATATTGTAAACGGGAAATATAAAAATCCAATA
>JAYVAI010000062.1:0-5223 GCA_043751075.1 Cyclobacteriaceae bacterium
GCATCGGCCACGATTATATACGGGATGCCGCTTACTTTCAATTGGCCCAGCTTAATATCATACTCTGCCTTTTCGGCATTGAACCTCAGCGAGTCAAGGTCTTTGCGCGTGGTGTAGAAGTATGAATTCTCTATGGGCACATCGGCTGCTTTGGTCATCACGATTTTTTGCGTGCTCAAATCCCAACGTGCTTCGGGTATTGATGTTTTGAATTGGGCATACGGAAATTCAATGGCCGCCTCACCTTCAATCTCCGGACTGATGGTTGCAACGTTTTTATCCAAATTAAACTTCACCGCCACATCATTTCCTGCCAACGCTGGCTTATCAGGGTTTTCGGTTTTCACGGCAAAGTGTGCATGGCGTGCATTAAAATCTTTGGCTGAGAAACTAAGCTCTTTTGAAGTCACGTCCGATCCGCGTGTGCTTAGGCGACCGTCACCGGCCACTCCGGTTTTGGTTACGATCAAACGTCCGGTCAGGGTGGCCGTGTTTTCATAAAGGCTAAATGGGTCTTTCAGGTTTCGCAAACTCATTTTGTCTTGCTTGGGCAGCCACTTCAATTGATAATCACCCAACTTCACCTGCGGAAAATACACGGAGCCGATTTGTTTCTCTTTGATCTCGCCTGTGCGGCCCTTGCCGGTTACTGAGTCCGGATAAAAAATCAATTCCCTGGATTCAATTTTTGTTGAGAGATATTCTATTCTGCCGTTGGCACGAATGCCGCCATTGTCCAGGTTCATCCCACCAAAAAATCTTGCGTCACCCTGATATAAATTATAGCCTGAGGCAGGCACCACGTGCGTAAAGCCCAACGATTTGTCGGGCATGGTGTGGAGTTTCTCTTTGAGTGTGGGAAACATGCCACTGGACACAAAGGTGCCCTGAAAATTTATCGACCCGGGGTCGGCATCATTCAAGCTATCCAACTTAAAGGGAGGCACCACAAAAAACAACGAGCGGTCATAGGCACCGTTCAACACTTCTTTGCGGTCGAAATATATCACACCGCCTGCCGAGGCATCCAACCGCGGGAAGTTTGGGTACTTTATTTTCCCCGATTTGTTATCGGGCCTGTTGATGTAGAGTGTGCCAGCGGTTTTGGAGGACGAGGCCGTAAGCCCGCCTGCTGCAATAGCAGCCGAATCGGCACCGACCATAGAATTGTTTACGCGTCTGCGCACTCCGTTTTTTTCGGTGATGTAAAACCGTATCGAGTCGATGTGGTTCATGTTGATGTAAAAGCTGTCGTACTTTAAAGTGAAATCCTTACCGGTGATCTCGAAGTTTCCGGCCGTGATGGTGCCATTGAATTTGATGTCGCGGTTTTGTAAAAAAGTGATGCGGCTGCTATCGGGTTTGATCACCACGTTCAAGGTGTCGCTCACATTAAATTCTTCCACACCATACACTTGCATATTTTTTTGTGAGAAGGAGATGATGGCATTGGCCACGGTGTCGGTAAGGGAATGGATTTTAAGATTGTCGTAGTCGGCATTGCCTTTTACCGACTGCACCATGTGCAGGGCCTTGTCCTTCACGTGTATCTTTCCCGAAGCCGCATCATAATCAATCATCCCTTTTTGCGATAGAAAGTCGGCTGCCATTTTTACTGTGTTCAGGCTGCGCTTCCCTTCTTGCATCAGTTCAAATACAGTAAAGTCATTGCTACCGATTTGATTGGCATGGTTAACCACTAATGCAAGTGGGTGAAAATTAAACCCCTGCCCCCGCAGTTGATCATATCCATTGGGATCGTAAAAATCCACCGACTCGATGATCATGGGTGCCACTTTGCTGCTGCCCATTATGAACATGGTGATTGTGTCGGATTTCATGTTCCAATAAAGCCGGTCGGCAGAAAAATCCACATCAAAAAAAGAAGACGTGAACGGAGCCTTTCGCAACTGACTGCCCTCTTTGGTGAGCACCAACTGTTGCTTGTTGTATTCGTACTCCAACTGCATGGCAGGGTGAACAATAGAATCGTTTTGCTGATATATGGTGATTTTCGCTTTGGACGAAACAACCACGGAGTCTTTGAAGCCGAAGGAAGCCGAGGTGGCCTTAAATTTTTTGTTTGCCTCGCCAAATACTTCAACGGTGGCGGGCATCATGTCCATCGAATTGCTGTTGATGGCACCGCCCAGCATTCCGAACCCACCCGTATATTTTATTTTATCCGAACCTAATCCCAATATGTTGATGTTCGATTCGTATGACTTGAAGCGCGGATAGGAGGACGAGGTTTTTGTTTTGTGATTGATGCTCTTGAACTCCATCACACCGGGCACGGGCCTGGCAAGCCTGCCTATATGCGTGAGCTTTCCCTGTTCTGCCCGCAAAGAAGGTTGGGCCGTATTGAAATGGTATTTGTTTAAATCATAATAGACCGAATCGGCAGCGACACCTGCGCTTGACCAATCAAATCTTCCGCCTTCACCTACAAACAATTTGTTGCGCAAAGAAAAAATACCAGACGTGTTTTTAAGAAATGCGGAATCGAACGGGGTTATAAAATTTAATGAGAGACTGCTGAACCGTATCCTTGCCCCCGCTACTTCGGGCTGCACAACAGGCTGCTGCCACATGGGGCGGTTGTACGAACTGGTGTCTGGTTCCACATAGGCTGATGTGTCGGGCACCGCTTCGAAATACTCGAAGTCATACTCATCGTCTTGAGCGCGCAGCGTAAAAGCTTTAGTGAAATGAAGGGCGTGGTGTTCGAAAAAATCGCGGCTGTTTTGAAAAAATAAATTGGCCTGGTTTATCGGCTCTTTTTCAATAACCTTGGCGGCCACGGAAAGGTATTTGGTAAACTTGGCCTGATCGGTGTTTTCAATAGTAAGGGCGGTGGCTATGGCCCCGTAATAATTTACTAAGTGAGGGCGCACTTTGTACCCTTTCTTTTTCATGAGGGCTGCTTGTTTCCTGATAAGAAACTGCTGATCGGGCCCCATGCTTGCCCATGCATTGTTGAATGCAGTGGCCACGGCCATTGCCTCGGTGGCGCGGGTGTTTTCCAGCACAAGGCGCACGCTATCCTGAAAACTATGCTTATAGTCTTCCTTGGGTTGTGCCCGCACGGTGCCTACCAAAAACAGAAATGCCGATATGTAAAATAAGCTCTGCTTCACGCTATGAAAAACCTTGAAATTCGGAAATAAATGGTGAATGTGCTAATTCAGATCACTTGTTCACAACTCCGCTGGCAGATAATTCTCCCAATACTCTTTGTGTGTCACAATCTTGTTGCTAATAGCTTTTGATTGAAAAGTCATTTGTGTTTCCTGTTATCAAGCCTTGTCGGAAATTTGTCAGAATATTTGCTACAAAATATTTTGGAATTTTTCTGCTTGGTGTTCCTCCACTTGTAGTTAAACACACTTCTCCCAACTTTGCCTGTTGTCCAAACTTGGTGGTAAATTGATTTTGTCGATCATTCTGTCATTGCTGCTGTTTGTATGTCAGGCATTTCGTTGTAAGTTTTTCCGTTAAGTTCTCTACCGCTTTTCTTTTTGTTTGTGCCTCCCCATTGTTTAAAGAAGAAAGCAACATCTTCTTTTTTGCATTGTGCTTTTATATCCATCACCCATTCTTTTTTCATTGGTCGTGGTGATCTTCCGCTTTCGCCTCCTACAATTACCCAATCAATTCCTTTCAATTTCATGTTTGGCAATCCACTTATCAAGGGTTCGCAACTCAAAAATTTTGTTCGTGCATTTGTTTGACTAAGCAAGTCAATCCGCTTCATCACTTTGTCGTTCTCTACCGAAACTCCCATCCAAATATTATGTGTCCATTCCAACCAACCTTCTTTGTCGTAATACAAAAGCACATCAGCCCGTTTTGTAAGCACTTGAAAAACATGGTGCGGATTATTTTTCATCACACGAAAAACTTTCTGAATAAATTCTATTGGAACATCTTTGTGAAATAAATCACTCATAGAATTTACGAAAACAATTTTCGGTTTCTTCCATGTGTAGGGTGTGTTCAATTCATCTTCGTGCATAGTGAGTTCAAAACCGTTTGCATATTTGTCAATTTCCATTGCTTTCAATCGTCTTGACATTACTTCTGCGTAACAGAATTTACAACCTGCCGAAAGTTTGCTGCAACCGGTTGTAGGATTCCAAGTCATTTCTGTCCATTCAATACTTGATTGTGCCATGATTAAATGTTTTGAATTATTTGTTTAGCAATTTTTAATGCATTCTGATTATTGGATGCAAACACAAAGTGAAAGATAGGAACACCGTTTCGGTTTTTCAAAACCAAAGGTTCTTCGGTTACATGCTTCCAGATTGTTTTCATCCTTGTTGCGTAAATCTTTGCAATCTTCTCAATTGGTTTTGAAATTTTGCTGATGGTTTCTTCTTCACCAAATAAAGTTTGCTTTACTTCCTGCTTGTAAAATATTGCTTTGATTTCTTTTTCTGTCAAGCGAAAAAAGATTCCAGCTTGTCAATGTATTTCAACTCCGCTGCTTTGTCCAACAAACGATTTACGATTACACCAGTAGGAACTAAAATCCAAACATCAGAACGCGTTCCTTTTAATTCTTCAACCGAGCTCCAATCTATTTGCATTCCAAACGGGTCAAGAAAAATCAATGCAGCATATTCTTTTGTCTTTAACGCTTTGGCTAATTCTTTAATCCATTTGTTTGCATCGCCTGAACGGAACTCAATCTTTTTTCCTTTGATATCCTTGAGTTTTCCTTTGAGTTTTGTAAGTGATTCTTCTTTCTTGTCGATGAAATAATAATAGTTGAAAGCTAAATCATCTTTTAATGTCAGCACTCTTTCGGCTGCACCTTTGTAAGTTCTTTCTTCCGCTTCTGTTATTTTCAATTGCTCATACAATTCTGTCTTTACTTCTTTTTCTTTTGTTCCACTTCCAGCAAATCCATCAAAATAGATTGTCTCCCAGTAGGGAAATTTTTTCATGATGGTGAGATAAGCCGAAACATATTTGGAGAATGCCTGTAACTTTTTTTAGTCCAAGATCCTCCCCAATCATCATTGGGTGGTTCGTTAACGATATTGTTTTTATTCCATGACATGCTGCTAATGCTCCATTGAGTTCTTTAATAATTTCATTCATCTTGTCGCCAAGCAACGGAAACATTTTCTATCCGCTGGCCATCAACAAACACGCCCACTTCTCGCGCTCATCGCGGGCAATTTCTTTTAGCTGGTATTTCGCGGCCTCGGC
>JAYVAI010000063.1:0-5218 GCA_043751075.1 Cyclobacteriaceae bacterium
CTTTGGCAATTTTCCTCGCCCTGTGCCCGCACCAACCGTTGCACGCTGCTGTATTGCTGGCTAAAAAGTTCAAAATCCTTGAGCAGGTAATACTGAAGGGTCAATATTGCTTTCAGTTCCAACAATACAAGGGGATATTTTTTTAGGCTCACGTCTGCCAGCAATCCGGTCAACATTTTTACTGAATCTGAAAACCGTTCTGCATAATATAATCCCAAGGCTTTGTAGGTTGTGTAAACCGTATGATGGGGCACATCTTGCAGGTCTGGTTCTATATCAGAAAACAAAATTTCATTTTCAGCAGCCATATCCTTTTCAGTTCCAAGCCTAAAATGACGTGTTAATTTAGTGATCAGGAAGTGGGAAGAAAACGTGTAAGTCGGATAATTGACAATCAGTGTGGCAACTGCATCGTTCACCTCTTCAAAATTTTTCTCCACCTCCCTAAACAGTCCGTAGTGATTGTAATATTCTGCCTTTAAAAATTCAAAAAGAAGATTGAGGTGATAATAAAGCGGGTCGAGATGATAGGTATCAAATATTTTTTGCACTTGTGTAAAGATGTCGTCAATGGATTCTCCTCCCTTGCCCCGAAAATCATCTTCCGGTTCAACAAACAACCGGTGAAAAATCAACATACAACTTTGAAAAACGTAGAGCCTGTGAGATTGGTATAGCCTGGCTGTGTTTTCCATTTCATTCAAGATGTGTATGAGGCCTGCCCTCTCCGTGGCGTCATTGGTAAAGTAAAAGGTGCCATATTTTTTGAAATAACCCATCAACAAATCCTCTGCTTTATCCACTGCAAGCATGTAGGCCACATGGCGGTTGTACAATTGTGAATAGAGAAAATAATCGGGGGAATTGACATGGAGTTTTTTCAAAGACTTATAGATAACGGTAAGCTCGCTGGCCAGGTCGTAATCAATAAGTTCTTTCTCAAGCTTTTTCAATGTGGCAAGGGATATTGCCCTTTTCTTGGTGAACAACACCTCGTTGAGGTTGGCCACCTTTCTTAAAATATCCGTGCGGGGGCTTTCCATTTGTTGAACCAAGTGCTCTTCGATGCGGGCATTCAACCGCGAACGCATGGTATAGTAAGCATTGGGCGATGCCTCCAGCTCGGCCATAACTTTGCTGTCCGACAATTGCCTTTCGCGCAACGCTTTTAGCAGGTAAGCACCCTTTTCGGCATTGCTCTCCAACAAAGAATCATAAATCTGTTTGTAGTCTTTTTCTGAGAGTTGCTTGACAATATTTTTTAGTTTGGCCATGGAAACAATTACTTAAACCGCAAAGTTTACGAATTTTAACACTCAGGGCAACCATGAAGAGCCATACTCCGCTACAATTTTCAAGTTTAAAGGTTTTCAATTTCTCAATCCCCAAGATAAAAAGTGGGATTTCACAAGGGAAGAAAACCATGCACCGGATGCACACATAGAAATGAGTGCAGACACAGCTTGGAAACTTTTTACCAAAGCCCTGCCAGAGGATGTTGCCATAGAAAAAGTTAAACTCACGGGAAACCCGGAACTAGGGAAACCAATTTTGAAAATGGTTAGCGTAATGGCTTAACAAAAGGATCAATTTCGCTGGGCAGGCTCCATTTCAATTTAAAAAAAAGTCCCAGTGCATACCGGGACTTTCGTGGAGAATATCGGAGTCGAACCGATGACCTCTTCCATGCCATGGAAGCGCTCTAGCCAGCTGAGCTAATCCCCCTGCTTTTGGAGCGTGCAAATATATTGATTTTCCATTTATGGCAACGGAAAAAATTTGATGGGTCTATGACAGTTTTGTGCTTGGGACTAAAGTCCCTTAAAATTTTATCATCAATTGCCACGGGCCTGCCTACCGGACAGGCTTAAGCCCCTTGTCTATGCACATGTCTTTCAAATTATTTTTTATCGAATTTGGAAGTAATACAAGGTTGGCAGTGGATACAAGAGCCATAGGCTCGGAGCATATTTTAACAACGGATTTTAATCCGTTGTTAGTAACCTCAACCAGGATAGGAGTGCCATAGGCACGGCACATATATGGGCCGAACCTACGGTTCTTCTCTTGTGATTATAGCCCTAAAAACAACGGACTGAAGTCCGTTGTTACAAAATTGACCGAGGCTACGCCTCTTTGTTATAATATATGTGCATAGGCAAAGGGGCTTAAGCCTGCCTGTCCGGTAGGCAGGCCCGTGGCAATTGAACACCTATAGGAAGAGGCTTCCTGCCCGATCGCTTGGCAGGCGGGTAGCCCAAAGTATGAAATGCAAAACTGTCGCACACCCAAATCCCATTAAACAACCCTTCGAGGGTTTTGAACCCTCGAAGGGTTTGACAAAATTTCTTAACTAAATGGGATTGAATGGAGAATGGAATAACTAACTCTTGCCGTTTTTTCTGCGCACAAGTTCTTTGCGGATCAGGGTGAGTTCGCGGCTGCTTTGCCCGGCAACGGAAGTATTCTCTTCGGCCCTGCGTATCAAATAAGGCATCACCAACTCCACAGGCCCATACGGCACATACTTGGCCACATTGTAGCCTGCCCTGGCCAGGTTGAACGAAATATTATCGCTCATACCCATCAACTGCGCAAACCAAACCCGCGGATCATTTGCGTTCAAGCTATGCTTTTCCATGAGCACCGTCAGGTATTGATTGCTGTATTCATTATGCGAACCGCACATCAAACTCACGCGTTGTTTGTTATCTATGCAAAAGGTAAGGCCGCTATTGAAAGAGTCATCGGTTGCCTGCTTGTTGGGGTGGATAGGATTTGGGTAATCCATTTTTTCGGCACGCTCGGCCTCCTTCTCCAAATATGCCCCGCGCACCATTTTCACTCCCAAAAAATAATTGTGCATGGTGGCAGTATGGTAAGCGTTGCGCAGGTTAACCAACATATCCTTCCTGTACATTTGATACGTATTGAAAACGATGGCACGCTGGCCATTGTATTTCTTCATCATCGCATAGGCCAACTCATCAATGGGGTACTGGATCCAACTGTCCTCGGCATCGATCATAACAGGAACATCGTATTGGTGAGCACGGGCACAAATTTTTTCAACCCGCTGCTGAAAATGAAGAAACGCTTCTTGCTCCTGATCGGATAGGGATGCCTTGGCCTGAACTTTTTCAAGCAAATCAATATGCACCAACCCGGTACTTTTAAAAACGGTAAATGGAATGGCCCGATTGCCTTTGGCCTTGTCAAGTGTTTTAAGGATTTCTTCCGTGGCCTTGTCAAACCCCTCTTCATTCTTAGCCCCTTCCGCAGAGTAATCGAGGATGGTGCCCACATGAAAACGGTTTAGGGTTTGGATGGTGCGCTCACTTTGATCAATGGTTTCGCCCCCGCAGAAATGACTGAACACGGTTGACTTGATAAGGCCCTTCACCGGAAGGTGCAACGCCAGTCCGGCTTTTGCCAACCCGGTGGCAATGCTGGAAATGAACGGGTGGTTGACCAACGAAAAGATGAAATCTGCCTTTTTTAATTCGCCATCGCTTTTATATGAAAAGGCCACTTCGGTATCATCAAAATGGACTTTGGGCTGTACTTCCATAAGGTAAATTTTGCAGGGACAAAGATAGGAGGTGCAATGAAATTTATGGCATCGCTTCCAAGTTCTTAAAAGTTTCCAATATCGATGGTTGGAACCCTCATCCTTACAAAATTCTTTTTTCTAAAACGGATAGAGTAGGAAGGTTGATTGACAAATTGCACTGACCAGCGAAAATACAAAGGGCACATACTTTCATTCAGTTTTAGTTGTTCATGTTTGGTTTCAATTGTTGATTTGGTACTTTTTTGTCTTGATACAAAAAAGTACCCAAAAAAAGTCAAGACAAAAAGATGCTTCCTCCCGCATCCCATCACACCCTCGCCTTTTTGTCGGGCCAGCGCACTTGAGTTTCAAAATAAAGATTCTCTAAGGTATTAGTTTGATTTGCCATGCCTTAATTAGTACCCACAATGTCCCGACATTGAAAAATAGGAGTAGCGTTGCGATTTGCCATGCACTTGGACGATCGAAGATGGACTATACCCTGTTGATCACCAATAAATTTTTGATTTGAAAAGTTGGTCTTACCTTTACTCTTTCTGCGAGCGGTACGGCAAGGGATAGAAGCGGATAGCCCCACGCGCCTCGCGTGGGCTTGCAGCGGATAGCCCGGTGGCCCCGAAGTTTCGGGGCCATGACGCAAAACCTTAAAAATATTTGCAACACACTGTCTGATGAGCACCTCCCAAATTTTAATTCAATCCGACCCCAAAGAACTGATCGCCCAATTCCTGGCCACTACACAATACACTTCGGTAGCGGTGCTTACCGATCCGAACACGCGCAGTGCCTGCTATCCACTGGTTGAAGCTGCGCTGCCAAAACATTATCTGTTTGAAATAGCGGCCGGTGAAGACCATAAAAATTTGGAGTCGTGCACATTGGTTTGGGAAAAACTTACCGAGCATGAGTTCGACCGGCATTCGCTCCTGATCGTGCTGGGTGGTGGCGTGCTGGGCGACCTCGGTGGATTTTGTGCTGCCACCTTCAAAAGGGGAATCGACTTTGTGCTGATGCCCACCACGCTGCTGGCCCAAGTGGACGCCAGCGTAGGCGGAAAATTAGGCATCGACTTTAACACCTTCAAAAATCACATTGGAGTTTTTTGCGAACCGGTGGCCACGCTCATCTGCCCCACCTTTTTAACCACGCTCCCCGAAAGGGAACTGCGCTCGGGCTTTGCCGAAATCGTAAAGCACTGCCTGATCTCAGACAAAAAAATGTGGGATGTGGTGAAAGCCAAACCACTTCAAGGACAAGATTGGGCAACGCTGATCCCCCACTCGGTGGCCTTTAAAAAACAGGTTACAGAAAAAGACCCGCGCGAAAAAGGCCTCAGAAAGATTTTGAACTTTGGCCACACCGTGGGCCATGCTGTGGAAAGTTATTTTTTGAATTCCCGCAACCGGTTGTTCCATGGCGAGGCCATTGCGGTGGGCATGATTGCCGAAGCATTTATTGCCTATTCAAAAAAGATGATTTCAAAAACCGAATTGGAAGAAATCAGCGCCTACCTTAAAAGGGTCTATCCCAAAACAGTGTTGCCACCCACATTTGATGAGGTGATAAAATCAATGGTGCAAGACAAGAAAAACAAAGGGAACAAGATATTGATGGCTCTTACCCAAGGGATTGGGCAGGCCGTGT
>JAYVAI010000064.1:0-2010 GCA_043751075.1 Cyclobacteriaceae bacterium
ATCCAAGCCCGAAGAATTTTTCCAAGCTCCTGTATTCTGGTCGATTAAAACCATTGAGTTGGTAAAGCGAAGGTGCATAGCATCAGTAACATCATTTGGCTTATCGGATTTCAATGTTTTTACTGCGGTGGTCGAGCCCGACACGATATAACCATTTTGAATAACGGTTATCGAACTAACTGTTTCATCGGCTTCCTGATTGTCAATTGTTTTTAGTGCAATCCTTACACTGTCTAATGGGGCTCCATCCAAGGAAACCCTTTTAAGGTAAACATTTTTATCGTTAGGCCCTTTTCGGGATTCGGCTGCGAAGATGATATTTCCATCCAGAGTCAATTCAATATCCTTGGCAAACTCATCACCGGCCATTCCAAACGATCGCTGCCAAACCACGTTGCCCACAGCATCTACTTTTACCAGATATACCTGCTGATCAAATAAATCACCGGCAAGGATTTTATTTCCTAAAAGATAAAATGAGCCATCGGTGCCGGCCACAAAGTCAACGCCTTCATGAAATCCATCCTCGCCATAAAATTTAACAAAATAGCTTTCGGCAGGAGGCTTGGTATTGTTTTCTGTATCGCAGGCGAAAAGGAAAACAAAAAGTAAAAAAAAGATAGGTACAATCTTTATCATGGCTTGCCTTCTTCCGATTTTGATTTCTTTTTGAACAGATTAAAAAACCGGGGCTTTGTTTTTTTGCGGGGATTATAGATAGGGTGGATATATCCAATTGACAACGATAAATTATCGAGCCTTAATAAATCGCTAACATATTGAAATTGGGTTAGTGATCCCTCCAGTTTTCCGCTTTCGGAATAATAATTTTTTTCCGTGTTAACAAAATTTGAAAGGCCCTTCATAAGGCGCAGATCTACATACACAAAGTCTTTGCCTATTTTATACTTTGCACCACCACCCACTACCAAAGCACGGTTCAAAACATTTCTTTCGTAATACACATTTTCATTGGTAATCAAGGCTTGCTTAACACCTATTTCGGGGTTGGATGGTGTTCTGTCATCAAATTGAAACGAAGCCGTAGCGGAAGTCATCAGGCTAAGGGCAAACCCTGCATAGCCAAATGGCCTTACTTTACCTGAATCATCGGAATACTTTACATACAAGGGAATATCAAAACCGGTTTGGTACTCTGTCACTTGCTGCAGATCGTTCGTGGCGTAGCCAATGCTTTCGCGTGAGTAACCTTTATAAGAAAAATTCCCTTCAATGCCCACACTCCAATGCTCATCAATGTTCCAATCAACTCCAAGGCCCACTTGAAATCCAACTTTATAAACTTCCCTTTTATCCAAGGGGGTACCACTGGTGGTGACTTCCTGGATCAGGCGGGGCCTTGAAGTATTGAGCCCCGCCCTAAAGTGCGGAGTAAAAACCGGAGTGGATGTAAATTTTTTGCTCAAATAATATACGTCAATCGGATCACTCGTTTGGCTGGCCTCATATTCAGGATCGGCTTTTAACAATTTTAAGTAACTGTCATCTGCAGCACCCGGTTCATCCAAAATCAGATGAGCCTGGGTCAAAATCAAATACGCCCTTATCTTTTGCTCATTGCTAAACCCGCTCTCGATACAGGGCTTTAACAGAGCAGGAATTCCAAAAAATCTGCCGGCATTAAATTCGTCATCAGCTTGAATAAGAATTTGTTCACAATCTTTATCCTGCGCCATGGAGGGAACCGCGAGAAGTGCGCATAGAATAAAGGTTATAGAAAGTGGGCGGTGCATTAAAAATCTTTTATCAGTAAGGTTTTACACGTTGATTCGTAGGGAATATTATTGCCCACATATATTTCCCATTCTTCGTGCGTCATGTTCCTTTTTAGCTTTGGGCACACCTGCTCTGCCAACATACGCGGGTCTGTTGGCCAGAACCGGATTTCGCCATTGTTACAGGAGGCAATCAAATAATCTGATCCGCTCGTAAAGGAAATGCCCCATACGTAGCCGTTATTATTGTCCATTACAATCGGTAAATCATTCT
>JAYVAI010000065.1:0-2001 GCA_043751075.1 Cyclobacteriaceae bacterium
TGACGTGGCCGTACTTCCGTGGGGCGCTTGCGAAGCCCACAACTATCATTTGCCGTATGGCACCGACATTATTGAAGCCGAAGAAATTGCTGCCGAGGCGGCCCGGTTGGCGTGGGAGAAAGGATCGAAAGTAATCGTGTTGCCCGCCATTCCGTTTGGTGTAAACACAGGTCAGCACGATGTGTTGTTGGATATGAACATGAACCCCTCCACTCAATTTGCTGTGCTGCGCGATGTGATTGACGTGCTCAACCAGCAAGGGATTTATAAACTGATTATCCTCAACAGTCATGGTGGCAATGATTTTAAAACCATGATACGCGAGTTGGGATTGAAATTTCCAAAAATGTTTTTATGCTCTTGCGATTGGTTTAAATCCATAGATCAGAAAGAATTTTTTGTGAACAAAGACGACCATGCCGGAGAGATGGAGACCAGTTTGATTTTGCATTTGCGGCCACAGTTGGTGCGGCCCTTGAGTGAAGCAGGTGAAGGCAAGGCAAAAAAATTCCGTTTCAAGGCCATGCACGAAGGCTGGGCCTGGGCCGAAAGAAAATGGACACAGGTTACAACCGACACCGGGGTGGGCGACCCGCGCCAGGCCACAGCAGCCAAAGGCAGCAACTATTTTAAAGCAGTAACACAAAAAGTAGCAGAATTTTTTAGTGATGTAGCGAACACGCCAAAGCAGGATTTTTACATTTAATGGCTATGCTGCTGAAAATATTCAATTTAATACGGCAAAGTAATCTTGAAACTTGAGTGCGCTGGACGGACAAAAAGGCGGGGGTGCGATGGCCTTGTGCGTGGAAGCATCTTTTTGTCTTGACTTTTTTTGGGCACTTTTTTGTGTCAAGACAAAAAAGTACCAATATTAAGCGGAACACAAATCAATAGTTGAAAGACTGTTGTGCCTTTAGCTTTGTTACAATGATTGACATTGGAAGGACGAGGTGTTATATATAATAGTCGCAGTGGCAAAGACTGTTATAAACTGGACTCACGCAAAACCAACTTGGATGTCAGTTTGTCCCGTAGCTATCGGGACGAAAACTGATTAGACTAATTAAAATAGCCTTCGAGGGCCTCAGACTGACACGTCTTTCAAATGTTTTGCGTAAGTCCAGTTATAAAGTTAAAAACCACTTTGTGACACGTTAGTGATTTAGTGTCTTTGTGGCGAAAATTGCACCAACTATTCTATAACTTTCAAAACGTATTTATGATAAACCAACTAAACGAAGCCACCGATTACCTCCGCAAACATGGCATTGTTTTCCCCGAAGTAGGCGTAATTCTTGGCACCGGCCTCGGCAATAAGTTTGTGGAGAAAATCAAGAACCCGATTTCCATCAACTACAATTCCATTCCGCACTTCCCGATCTCCACGGTGGAGTTTCACAAAGGCAAACTTATCTATGGCGAAGTGAAAGGAAAAAAAATACTCGCCATGCAAGGCCGCTTTCATTTTTACGAAGGCTACTCTATGCAGCAGATCACCTTGCCGGTGCGCGTGATGAAGATGATGGGCGTAAAGCAACTGTTGATTTCCAATGCCGCAGGCAACATGAACATGAAGTGGAAAAAGGGTGAGCTCATGCTGATAGACGATCATATCAACCTGCAACCCGACAATCCGTTGCGTGGTGCCAATGTTGAAATCTTTGGGCCGCGCTTTCCTGACATGAGCCAACCGTACAATAAAAAACTGAACGATCTATTGATAAAAATCGCGAAAGCAAAAAAGATTAAACTCAACAAAGGAGTGTATGTGGCGGTGATGGGCCCCAACTTAGAGACCCGGGCTGAATATAGATTTCTCCATCGCATAGGTGCCGATGCCGTGGGCATGAGCACCGTGCCCGAGGTATTGGTGGCCAACCACATGGGGTTGCCATGTTGTGCCATTTCGGTGCTCACCGATGACTGCGACCCCGACAATTTGAAACCTGCCGTGATCAGCGAGATCATTGCCGTGGCCGGGAAGGCGGAGACCAAACT
>JAYVAI010000066.1:0-5191 GCA_043751075.1 Cyclobacteriaceae bacterium
TTGTTACACTATTTCCTTCTTGTGGAAGTAAGATCGAAGTAATTCCGATTGGAATTACGCCACGTTCGTTCACAAAACTTAAAGAGTTTAGCAACGGAAAAGTCAATTTGGTTCATGTGGGAGGCTTCACATTCGAAAAAAATCATTCTGGACTGATCCGGATTTTCAATAGCCTGAAAAATCAAATGCCCGATGCCATGTTGTGGTTGGTGGGCGATGGGCCCTTGCAAAGCAAAATCAAAGCTGAGGTACAGCACTATTCACTATCTGATTCGGTAGTTTTTACGGGGGCTGTTACCAATCCGTGGGACTATATACATTCATCGAAACTGCTTTTGTTGCCGAGCCACATAGAAGGTTTGCCCGGTGTGATTTTGGAATCTTTCTTTTGTAGAGTGCCAGTAGTTGCCTATCAGGTTGGGGGCGTGGGCGATGTGATAGAACAGGGCCATACGGGTTGGCTAATTGAAAAAGATGATGAAGAAGCCTTTGTAAAAAAAGCGATTGAAGTATTGGCTGATGAAGACCAAACCAAATCCATGGTGGAAGAGTCGTTTCGATTAGTGGTAGATCGGTTTGATAATCAGTCGATCGCCAAAAGGTTTTTGAGAGCCTATCAGCAGTTGAACAAAAAAAAATGATAACCGACTTGGCCATCTTCAAGGTGGTTGTTTTTCCTATTTTTGCACCCAATTGAATTTGTTAGTAAAAAACCGACAATGAAAACGCGAAGAGTTCTTCATGTCATTAAAGGATTGGGAAGGGGAGGAGCCGAGCGTTTGCTTGTTTCCACCATTCGGCAGCACAGTAAGCACTATCAGTTTGATGTGGTGTATTTCCTCCCGTGGAAAAATCAATTGGTGCCCGATCTTCAGGCGATAGGGTGTAACGTAGTTTGCCTGCCTTCCAATAATGTTTTGCAAATCCTGATGAATGTGCCAACCTTGCTAAGATTGATGCGCAAGGAAAAGTACGATCTCATTCATGCTCACTTGCCCTGGGCATGCATTGCAGCGAGGATAGCAACACGATTGGCCCGGATACCCTTGGTTTATACCGAGCACAATATCTTTGGCAAATACAAATTTGCAACGCGGTTCTTTCACAAGTTAACATTTGGCTGGCAACACTATGTGATCGCTGTTTCAGCAGAAGTAGAAAATGCTATCCGCACCGAATTGAACCCAATTATACCCGTGCGGGTTATAAGCAATGGTGTTGACACCTCGCAACTGATACGATCAAAATACAATGTAGAGGCACTAAAAAAAAAATATTCTGTTGACCCCGATGTTGTGGTAGTGGGAACCGTGGCCGTTTTCAGGCAGCAGAAACGATTAGACAGATGGTTGCGCATAGCCGAACAGGTATCGCAACAATTTCCTCAGGTTTATTTTATTATGGTGGGAGAGGGTTTGTTGAGAAATGATTTGGAGAGACAGGGCAGTGCATTGATTAAAAACAAGAAGCTGCACTTTGCCGGATTATCGGCAGAGCCAGACGGTTGGATGGCCTGCATGGATATTTACCTGATGAGTTCGGACTTCGAAGGCCTGCCCGTAGCTTTGTTAGAAGCCATGAGCATGGAGTGTGTGCCCGTTGTTACAAGGGCTGGCGGCATACCCTCGGTGATTGACCACGGGGAAAATGGTTTTCTATATCAGCAGGAAGACGAAGAGCGGGCAGTATTGTTTGTAGGCGAATTGGTTTGCAATATTGAAAAACGGCAAAGGATGGGAGCAAATGCCAGGGCAAAAATTGTTGGAAGTTTTGGAATTAAAAAAATGGTAGAGTCAATCGAAGAGGTTTACGAAGATGTAGCATGAGTTTATTGCTGCTTGCTGATTTTAAGTAAAAATAATTATTTGAATAGCATGATTATACAGGCTGGTACCGCGGATGACATTCCTGAAATACTGTCGCTTTATCAACTGGCTCTTGGCGATGCCGATGGCCTTCACACAGAGGCCTACTGGCGTTGGAAGCACATTCAAAATCCATTTGGGGCATCTCCCATCTTGTTGGCACGCGACAATGGAAAACTAGTGGGCATGCGTGCATTTCTCAAGTGGCGATTTCGTTTTCAGGGAAACTCCTTCCTGGCTTTTCGTGCCGTGGATACCGCCACCCATCCCGACTATCGGAGCAAAGGCATTTTCACAAAACTTACAATGGCTATGGTTGATCAACTCCAACCAGGAGAGCCTGCTTTGATTTTCAATACACCAAACGCTCAAAGCAAGCCAGGCTATTTAAAAATGGGATGGAAAGTATTTGGCAAGACTAAGTTGCGGTTAAAAATAAACCCATTGAATATTATAAGGAATAGGATTTCATTGCCAACAACCCCATTGGTGAGTTTGAATTGGGATGAGCAAGAGATAGAGCAAATACTGTCATCATGGAGCAAAGCACACGATGATGTAATAAGCACCGAATATTCCATGGATTACCTCCGATGGCGCTATCAGCAGGTGCCAGCTTTTTTTTATATGATAAAAAAAACAACAAAGGGCAACAGTAGTGCTGTGATCATATATAGGCTGAAAAAATCTAGAGGTTTTCAGGAATTGCGTATCAATGAAATTTTTTATACCGGCACGATGGTCACATCATTGCTCAAATCAAGCATCAACGAAGTTAATGAAATGCATAGACCCGATGTGATAACCATTTTAGCGGATAATTCCAGTGTGGTTGCACAAGCGTTACCTTTTGGTTTCTTCAAAGCCGAAGCTCAGGGCTTAACAATTACCTATAGAAAAGTAAACGATGATAAGTTGGTTGAATGGGCTCAAAACCCTGATACCTGGTACTTTTCTGCAGGCACACTTGAACTTTTTTAAAATTGAAATCAAAAAGTTATAGTTCAAACATGTTGGATTCAATTAAACCAATTACTACTTAAACATGTGCGGCATTGCAGGTTCCATCCGGTTTCCCCTTCACGTTGAGGATGTTCAAAAATCTTTGGCACACCGTGGGCCCAATGGAAAGCATGCCTGGCAGGAAGGGCCTGTTCAACTCATCCACACCCGCCTCGCTATTCAAGAATTATCGCCCCTAGGATTGCAGCCCATGCTGTTGGATAATTTAGTGATCGTTTTTAACGGGGAAATTTATAATCACTATGAACTTCGCAAAAAATACAATTTAGACTGTCAAAGTCATTCCGACACCGAGACACTGCTTCATCTTTTTCGCAAATTGGGGATGGACATGCTGAGAGAACTAGATGGTATGTTTGCCTTTTGTGTTTTTGATAGGAGTTCGTCCACGCTTTGGCTGGCACGCGACCGAACAGGAGAAAAGCCACTTTATTACTACCGCCATGCCGATCGGTTATTTTTTGCTTCGGAGCTCAATACCATCATACCCCGAATTGATGCCGTAGTGGACGACCAGCAAGTGAGTAATTTTATTTCAATAGGATATTTAACCGGGGAGGATACCCCCTATGTGAATGTGAAGCAATTGCAGGCGGGGCATTTTGCTGAAATAAAAGTGAACGATAATTCCATGAAAATATCCACCTGGTGGTCTATCATTGAGCAGTATTCGCAAAAGCCGTTTACCGGTAGTTTTGATGAGGCATTGGAGCGCACCGATGAGATCCTCGACAGGGCTGTGAAGCGAAGGCTAACTTCATCGGACATTGAGGTGGGTGCATTTTTAAGTGGAGGAATAGACAGTGGGTTGATTTCGGCTTATGCAGTCAATCATGTGAAGCGATTAAAGACGTTTACCGTTTCGTTTGATGGCCTATACAATGAAGGGCCCATGGCGCGGGAAGTGGCCAGGCGATTGGGCACGGTGCATGAAGAAATTATTATTGGCTTGGAAGAATTGGAGAATGATGTAGAAATGATTTTCCGTAACTACGGTGAACCCATAGTGGATGATTCAATTATCCCCAGCTACTATGTGGCCAGGGAGGCAAAGAAAAATTTATCGGTCATCTTATCAGGCGATGGTGGAGACGAAATGTTTGGGGGTTACCGAAGGTATGTGCCCGCTCGAAAAATTGATATCTTCTCGAAAGGCTTACGGCCCATCCTCCGCCCGATACATAAATTGCTTCCGTTTCCAAGCAATAAACTAGTTGCTTATAATTACGCATACCGCCTTTTGGGAATGCTCGCGAAAGATGTGAATGATGTTTACTTTGCCGCAACTATTGATTTGTTGCACGATTACACGCGTGAGTTTGCAATCAAACCGGACCATTCCAACTATTTTAAAATCATTGAACCAATTATCAACAAAGATTGGAACGGGCTTCGTAAAATCATGTGTCTCGATAATGTGATGCTCTTGCAAAACATATTGCTCAAAAAAATTGATATAGCCAGCATGGCACATGGATTGGAAGGACGCACACCCTTTTTGGGCAACGAAATATTGGAGTGGGCACCCACCGTGCCCGAAGCATTTAAAGTTAAAGGAGGAAAGACAAAATATTTGTTACGTGAATTGTCGAAGAAATATTTGCCTTCCGAGGTAAGCAACCATCCCAAGCGTGGATTTGAAATTCCTTTAAAAGATTGGGTGGACACACGGCTAAAGAACCTTGTTAACGATTACTTGGCCAACGATAATGCGTATGTGAAGACGATACTATCCAAAGATTTTATCAACAAATTGCTTAGTAAGAACAATGAATTCGATCCGGAAAAAAGGGCCAAAGTCATCTTCGCCTTGCTCTCGGTGGAAATCTGGAAAACCGGGTTAAAGAAATGATCGGTACAGTATTTCTTTTTGCTTTTCTCTTGGGCTTTACCATTTGGTTTTCACAGTGGTTGATCCATCAATATCCGGGAACAAAGAGGAAAGTTTTCATGGCGATGATAGGCATGCACATTTTTCTTTCCATTGTGTATTTTATTTACGGCTCGCTCACCGCCTCCGATTCATTTGCTTACTACGATTTTGTGCTCAATAATTTCCGTGGCCCTTCCTGGGTTGATTACTACGGGGTAAGCTCAAGGTTCATTGAATTTGTGGCTTACCCATTCATTAAGTTTTTTGGTTTTTCGTATGGTGCCATGATGATCCTTTTCTCATGGTTTGGTTTATTGGGTTTCTTCTTTTTCTATATCACATTGAACGAGCGCATACGATACAAGCATGCTTTTATGGGATACGACCTTTTGGTTTTGATTTTACTTTTGCCAAACCTCCATTTTTGGTC
>JAYVAI010000067.1:0-14235 GCA_043751075.1 Cyclobacteriaceae bacterium
AGATTTGAAAATAAAAAGTTGGAGGAATAAAAAATGATTGATGAAAATTTAATCGCTTTAGAGAATTAATATGAAAGGTTGGAAAGAAAAATACTTCAATGATTTTATCAAATTAAACAGAGGGTTTGATTTGCCTAATAGCAATTTAATTGAAGGAGAATTTCCAGTAGTTACTTCAACAGAAATAAAATCTTTTCATATAGAATTTAAAGTTGAAGGACCTGGAGTTGTAACAGGAAGGTCAGGAAGTTTGGGAACGGTTCAATATGTAGAAGGAAAATATTGGCCACACAACACTTTATGTGAAAGATTTTAAAGGCAATCATCAGAAATTTGTCTATTACTTTTTACAAATAATGCATCTTTAAAATTTCAATGCTGGTGCAGGAATCCCAAGTTTAAATCAAAATCATTTACACAAGCAAAAAATAATTGTTCCTGATTTCCCCACTCAACACCGCATCGCCTCCATCCTTTCTGCTTATGATGATTTGATAGAAGTAAACAACCAACGCATAAAACTTTTAGAACAAACAGCCCGTGAACTTTACAAAGAATGGTTTGTGAGAATGAGATTTCCTGAATATAAAAAAACAAAACTCAAAAAGGGTTTACCTGATGGTTGGGAAGTAGTTTACTTTAGAGATTTCATAAAGCTAAATAGAGGTTTTGATTTATCTGACGAAAAAATTATTGAAGGAGAATATCCTGTTGTTGCATCAACTTCTATAAAGGCATATCATAAATATTACAAGGTGGAAGCTCCTTGTGTTTCTATTGGAAGGTCAGGTTCTTTAGGAACAGTTCAATACATAAATCAAAAAAGTTGGCCACTCAATACAAGTTTATATGTAAAGGACTTTAAAGGAAATTCGCCAAGATTTGTTTACTACTTTTTACAAGGATTGAATTTGGAAAACTTTAATGCAGGTGCAGGAGTTCCTTCTCTAAATCAAAACCATTTGCATGGTCTGAAATTTCAGTTGCCACCAAAAGGTTTGCAAAAGAAATTTGATGATTTTATTATTCCTGTATTTGAGCAAATAGAAACCCTTCAACAACAAAACACCCAACTCCGGCAAATCAGAGACAGATTATTACCGAGATTGGTAAGTGGGAGGTTGCAGGTGAAAGAAAAACAATTCGCATAAATTATAATTTTAAAAATGGATTTACAGGTACATACCGATAAAATTTTTGCAGGCGTTGAGCAACTGATTATTGCCGCACAAAAACGAGTGGCTGTTTTTGTAAATGCCGAAACCACCTTATTGTATTGGGGCATTGGCAATTATATCAATAGCGAAATGAAAGACACCGATGTATCGGGCTACGGTAAACAAATACTTGCGACACTGTCGCAACAATTAACCCAATCGTACGGAAAAGGTTACACCTACACTGCTTTAACCCGGATGTGTAAAGTAGCCAATACCTTAGATGGACAAATTATTGCGACAGTGTCGCAACTATTGAGTTGGAGTCATTTAATAGAATTGGCTTCCATTGAAAATGAAACCAAAAGAGATTTTTACACGCAATTGGCTATAGCTGAAAGGTGGGGCGTAAGGCAATTAAGAGACAAGGCGGATAGTATGTTATTTGAACGCAGCGCCATTGCCGCCAAACCCAACGATGTTATCAAACAAAGTTTGAAACACTTAAAGGAAGAAAAAGTCATAACACCCGAACTTGTATTTAAGAACTCATACATCCTTAATTTTTTAAATCTTCCTGCCGGCTATTCCGAAAGCGATTTGGAAAATGCTTTGATATCGCATTTGCAGGAATTTATTTTGGAATTGGGAACCGGCTTTGCATTTTTAGAGCGGCAAAAAAGAATACCTGTTGATGCAGTTGATTATCATTTAGACCTTTTGTTTTATCACCGTAAACTAAAACGATTGATAGCCATAGATTTAAAATTAGGAAAATTTAAACCTGAATACAAAGCTAAAATGGAATTGTATTTAGGATGGCTGCAAAAAAAACGAAATGCAGCCGGATGAGGAAACACCGATTGGCTTGTTGCTTTGCAGCGAGGGCAACACCGAGCATATTGAATACATGATGCTGAATGAAAAGGAAATAAAAATAGCACAATATTTAACTGAGTTACCAAGCAAGCAGTGGTTTGCTGATAAGCTGCACCGTGCCATTGAAATCGCAAAAATGAACGAAAGCAAATGAGCTTTATATCTGAAGACCAAATAGAAAAAGCAACTATCAATGTGTTTGTAACCAACCTTGGTTACAGGCATATCAACTGCTTTGTTACAGATGGCACAGGACGGGAAAGCGAAACCGATGTGGTGATTAAACCTTTGCTGAAAAAAAAGTTGCTGGACTTAAACAAACATGTATCTGCTGAAATACTTGAAGAAGCGTTCAAAGAAATTTGCCAAACACGGTTTGACAAAAGCGATTTGATGGCGAACAAAGAAATTTACAATTTGCTGAAAGACGGTGTGCAGTTAAGCATCAACAACGCAGAAGGAAAACAAGAACCCGTAAGCGTAAAGGTGATTGACTTTAAAGACGAAACGCAAAATGATTATTTGGTTACATCGCAACTTTGGATAAAAGGCGATTTGCGTTTACGACCCGACCAACAAGCCAAAGAAAACCAATTCCTTACGACTTAATAAAACGCATAGTAGAATATAGGGTAAAAGAAAACGAACAAAAACATAAAAAATAAAGTATGGACAAGCAATTCAAACCAATAGGTTACAATTCAGTTTCACCTTACTTCATTGTAAATGGTGCACAGAAACTTATTGACCTTTTAAAACAGATTTTCAATGTGACTGAATTGAGACGTTATGATATGCCAGACGGGACAATTATGCACATTGAAATTCAAATTGATGATTCGGTTATTATGCTTGGCTATTCTTCTGATAAGTTTCCACCTGTTCCAATTGTAATGCATGTCTATGTTAGCGATGTAGATAAGACATTTGAAAAAGCGATTGAGGCAGGGTGTGAGATTATTGAAAGTCCAAAACAGCGAGAGAACGACCCAGACAGACGAGCAACATTTAAAGACTTTGCAGGCAATATGTGGTCTATTGGAACACAACTCTAATTTCAAAAGCAAATAAAATATGGCAATAAACATTTCAATAATTAAAATCAATGCTTCCATTCAAAAAGTTTGGGACACAATTACAAAACCTGAACTTGTTAAACTTTGGCAGTATGGTAGCGGACTATTGACCGACTGGAAAATTGGCAGCGATATTAGATTCAAAACAGAATGGGAAGGTAAAATATTTGAGCAATGGGGAAAGGTTTTAGAAATCCGACCCAATGAATTAATAAAATACAGTTTGTTTGCACCGAGACCCGATTTGGAAGACAAAACTGAAAATTATTTTATAATAAGTTACCTTTTGACAGACGAAAACGGGCATATAAAACTTGAAATTATTCAGGAAGACAACCGACCTAATGCAGTTCAAGAAGAACCACAAGGCGAAGAAAATCTAGTATTGAAATCACTTAAACAAATTGCAGAATCGAATTGACGAAAAAAGAAAACGACCGTTGGATTTGCGTTATGACACATTTGACACCTGTAAAGGAAAAATAATTGTAATTTTTTCTATGGTAACTATTTACACATTAAGAGAAGTAGCACTTTCGTTTCCAGAAACAACGGAAGAACCACATTTTGAAAAGACCTCTTTCAGAATAAAGAAAAAGATATTTGCAACTTATGACGAAAAGAATAAAAGGGCTTGCCTTAAATTATCAGAAATTGACCAAGATGTTTTTTCTGCATCCGACAAAACAATAATTTATACAGTTCCAAACAAATGGGGTAAACAAGGTTGGACATTCGTAGAAATGGAAAAAGTAAATAAAGAATTGTTTATAGACGCATTGACAACCGCATATTGTGAAGTAGCACCAAAAAAATTTGCTGAACTAATACGACCGAATGACAACGCATAAAAAACAACGAACGCCTAACATTGGTTTTGGCAAAAGGCGAACTGACATGCTTCGTAGAAACATTTGTGCAAGTTCAGATTGTTGTTCCTTGAACGAGCAGTAGCACGAACGCATAACCTAAGATTAAATGATATTTAAAAAAGAAGGGCTTTGTTCGGTATTCAATCCGACACAGGCGGAGCTTCTAATTGGCCGATAGTCTCTCTAACCCTATTTCAAAGCCTCAGCACCGGCCACAATCTCCAGGATTTCTTTTGTGATGGCCGCCTGGCGGGTGCGGTTGTAGGTGAGTTTCAAATCCTTCAACAGGTCGCCCGCATTTTCGGTGGCTTTGTCCATGGCTGTCATCCGTGCGCCATTTTCGGCTGCGTTGGAATCGAGTAACGCTTTATAAAGTTGCGTCTTCAATGATTTGGGCACAAGGCCTGCGATGATTTCGGCTTCGTTGGGCTGATAGATATAATCCGTGCCCTGCACCTTTGTGTTTTTCTTTACGGCAACCACCGGCAGGAATTGCTCTGTGCGCAGGATTTGAGTGGCCACATTTTTAAATTCATTATAGATGATTTCAATCTTGTCGAAACTTCCGTTCTTAAATGAATTGATCAGGTATTCGCCTGTTTCGGATGCGCGCGCAAAGGAAAGGCTGGAGAAAATATTCCAATGATCGGCCACAATCGTATAATTCTTCTTGCCAAAAAACTCAAATGCTTTTTTCCCCAACGGCAATATGGTCACGTTGCCTTTGGCATGTTGAGTTGGATATTTTTCGGTGGCCAAGCGTATGGCTGCTTTAATAACAGCACTGTTAAAACCTCCGCACAATCCGCGGTCGGAACTGACCACCACCAGTAGGATTTTATTTTCTTCGCGCTGCTGGTTATACCAGGCCTGATTGTCTTGTTCTGCTGCTGAGAGGTTTTGAAAAAGTTGCGAGAGCTTTAGCGCAAACGGTCTCATTTGTGTAATGCGCTCCTGCGATTTTCTCAACTTGGCAGCCGCCACCATTTTCATGGCTTTGGTAATCTGCTGTGTTGACATTACGGAGGTTATCCTGCTCTTTACTTCCTTTAAACTCGCCATATTTTTAATTAGATAATTTGAAGATCGTTGAAAATGTTAGTCCATCAGCAAATCCTCAAATCCATTCATGTTCAAATTCAATTAATACTTAGCCGCTAATTCGGTAGCTACTTTTTTCACCACTGTCACATCGGCATCTTCAAATTTGCCGTCACGGAAGTTATCCAATATCTGCCGGTTCTGTGCTTTCAATAAATCAATAAATTCTTTTTCAAAAGCTTTCACTTTGTTTACCGGCACACGGTCTATATATCCTTTGGTAGAGGCAAGGATCATGGCCACTTGTTCTTCCACGGGCACCGGTGCATACTGAGGTTGCTTTAGCACTTCGGTGTTTCTGCGTCCGCGCTCAATGGTAAGTTTAGTGGCAGCATCCAGATCGGAACCAAATTTTGAGAAGGCTTCCAATTCGCGGAACTGTGCCTGATCAAGTTTCAGTGTGCCCGCTACTTTCTTCATGGATTTTATCTGTGCCGAACCACCCACGCGCGAAACGGAAATACCCACGTTGATGGCAGGACGCACACCTGCGTTGAACAGGTTTGTCTCAAGGAAAATCTGCCCATCGGTAATTGAAATCACATTGGTAGGAATATAGGCCGACACATCGTTGGCCTGTGTTTCGATAATGGGTAATGCTGTTAACGATCCGCCACCTTTCACCAAGTGCTTGATGGAAGCTGGCAAGTCGTTCATATTTTTAGCGATCTCATCGTTGTTGATGATTTTTGCTGCACGCTCCAATAGGCGTGAGTGAAGATAGAACACATCGCCCGGATATGCTTCGCGGCCAGGAGGTCTTCTCAACAATAACGATACCTCGCGGTAAGCAACGGCCTGCTTGGAGAGGTCATCATAAATAACTAATGCGGGCCTGCCTGTGTCTCTTATAAATTCGCCTATGGCGGCACCGGTGAAAGGGGCAAAGAATTGCATGGGTGCAGGATCGGAAGCAGAGGCAGAAACAATTACGGTGTATTTCATAGCACCGGCTTTTTCAAGTGTTGATGCAACCGAAGCTACGGTAGAAGCCTTTTGGCCTATGGCTACATAAATGCAAAATACCGGCTTGCCGTTTTCGTAAAATTCTTTTTGGTTGATGATGGTGTCAATGGCCACGGCAGTTTTCCCTGTCTGGCGGTCGCCAATAATCAATTCGCGTTGGCCCCGGCCAATGGGTATCATCGCGTCAATTGCCTTGATGCCTGTTTGCAATGGCTCGTTTACCGGCTGACGGAAAATTACACCCGGAGCTTTGCGTTCCAATGGCATTTCATATAACTGGCCTGCTATCGGCCCCTTGCCATCAATGGGTTGCGCCAGGGTGTTCACCACACGGCCCAGCAATCCATCGCCTACTTTTACAGAAGCAATTTTACCGGTCCGCTTCACGGTGGCACCTTCTTTAATGCCGGCTCCAAAGCCAAGCAACACTGCCCCCACGTTGTCTTCTTCTAGATTTAGCACGAGTGCCTGTAATCCATTTTCGAATTCGATCAACTCACCGGCTTGTGCCTGCGTGAGTCCGTAAATGCGGGCCACGCCATCGCCAATGGTGAGCACGGTTCCTATCTCTTGCAATTCCGCGGCTGTGCGCGATTGAGAAAGTTGTTCGCGCAATATTGCTGATATTTCCTCGGGTCTGATTTCTGCCATAATCTTTAGTTCAAAATTTTAATGTTCAACGTAAACTTTTTTCAGAATTCCTTTACGAAAGGGTTCTCACTGAATTTTATTTTTAACGATCTAAGTTTGCTTTTTACAGAGGCATCAATCTGGCGGTCGCCTACATTGAGGATAAAGCCCCCAATCAAATCTTTGTCAACTTTCTCTTCCAACTCAACAAACTGCTTGTTGCTTAATTTTTTTACAATGGCTTCCAGTTCGCCTCGCAGTTTTTCATCAATCGGTATGGTAGAAGTTACCGATGCCTTGCCGATGCCTTTATATTCATTATAGGCATTGTGAAACTCGGTGGCGATGGCAGGCAAAAGTGGTTCACGGTTTTTTGCAGTGAGCAGGTCAACGATGGCCATGGTGAGCGCGTGTATCCTTCCTAAAAAAATCTTCTTCAGGATTTCTTTTTTCTTTTCGTGCCTCACGATCGGGCTTTGGAGCATCAGCACAAAGTCGCGGTTGCTTTGGCACACTTTAGCAAATAACAACATGTCGGTATGCACCGCCTCGAGCACGTTTTGCTCTACGGCCAGCCCGAGCAGCGATTTTACATATCTGGAAGCAACGCGTGAGTCGGCCATGGATCAATTCAACTTTAGGTCTTTAATGAATGTATCGGCCAGTTCTTTCTGTGCTTTGTCTTCTTTCAGATTGTTCTTGATAAGTCTTTCAGCGATCTCCAGCGAGAACATGGCCACTTGTGCTTTCACATCGCGAAGGGCGGCTTGCTTTTCTATTTGTATAACTGCTTTGGCATCTTCAATGATCCGGTCGGCATTCTTTTTTGAATCGGCTTGGGCCTGATCGTGCAGCCTGCTTGCAGCATCGCGGGCATCGCGCAAAATCTTGTCGCGTTCATCACGGGCATCGCGCAGCAATTTTTCGTTGTCGGATTTTAATGCCGCCATTTCCAGTTTTGCTTTCTCTGCCGAATCCAATGCTTGCTGGATGGAATTTTCCCGTTCCTTCAACGAAGCGAGTATTGGCTTCCAGGCCATTTTTGACAGCAGCAAAAACAGCAGCACAAATACAACAAGCTGCCAAAAAATGAGACCGGGGTTGGGGGTTAATAAATCCATAGTATCTATATTTTTTAAAACCTTAATCCAAAAAAAGAAACCTGCCCGGCCTAATGCCTAAGGCAAGTTTCCACTTTCATGTTACGCTTTGCCAGAGATGATAATGCAAATTACCAACGCGAAAAGCGCAGCCACTTCCACAAGAGCGGCAATGATCAGCATCGTAGTCTGAAGACGGTTAGCGGCTTCGGGCTGACGGGCCATTGCTTCCATGGCAGAGCCACCAATGCGACCGATACCAATTCCAGCGCCTATTGCAGCCAGACCAGCACCAATGCCAGCACCCATAATGGCAAAACTCATGTCCAATAAAATTGCGAATGACATAAAAATATATGTTAAGTTAACTACCTCCGGGACTCTCCCGGATTGTCTTTTGTCTTCCCTTACCCTTTCGGGGAAAAGAAGAACTTTAATTTCTCAATGATGCTCATGCTCTTCGGTGGCCATGCCAATGTAAAGTGATGTGAACATCGTAAATACGTAAGCCTGAATACCGGCCACCAAAAGTTCTATCAGCGAAATGATCACCACAAATAAGGATGACACAACTCCCACTATGTAACTATGGAACATGAATGTTAAACCAATTAAACTCAATAGCACAATGTGCCCTGCCGTGATGGAGGCAAACAAACGTATCATCAGCGAGAAGGGCTTGGTAAAAATACCGATTACTTCTACCGGCAAAATGATGATGCGCAAAACAAGCGGCACACCGGGAGTCCAGAAAATATGAGACCAGTAATTTTTATTTCCATTTATGTTGGTGATCAGAAAGGTAAGCAGGGCGAGTGTCATGGTGACGGCAATATTGCCCGTTAGGTTTCCTGCTCCCGGCAAAAGGCCCAACAAATTGCCAAATAGAATGAAGAAAAAAAGTGTGAGCAAATAGGGCAGATAGGTTTCATACTTACGGCCAATGTTGGGTTTCACAATTTCATCGCGCACAAACACAATGATAGGCTCCAGAAAAGACTGAAGGCCTTTGGGTGCCTTGCCGCTGTTGGTTTTGTAGGCATTGGCAACGGATAGAAAAGCGAACATCAACAGCCCCGCATTGATCAGCAGCATGGCTACATTTTTGGTGATGGAAATGTCGAGCACGGGTTTGCCCGAATCGGCCAGCGTGATGTGGTTGTGCTCCAACTTATAGCCGTTGTATTCAACTTCCTGATGGTGCTCATTGAAGAAATTTGATGAAGAGAAAACGGCAAGCCCTTTTTCGGAGGAATAAACAATAATGGGAAGTGGCAACACGAGTTGATCGGTGAAGTGCCACTGGTGATCGTCCATCACGTGGTGGATAACCACATCGCTCATGTTTACAGGCTCACTCTGTTCGCTGGCTTTGAGCACGTTTGAAAAGCTGGCAAAGACAACAAGAAGGAGGGTTAAAAATGCTGTTTTTGTTGTCCTAAATGGCTTTTTCATTTCGCTGGAGCGGGGTCATTTTTTATAGACTGCAAAAGTATCAATTATCCATTCTGAAAAAAAAAAATCTCTGAAATTTTGAGAGAGGTGATAAACGCAGAGTGCGCGGAGGTCCGCAGAGAGGTTACAAAAAGGATAGCGAGAAGGGTCTTTGCGCAACTCAGCGTCCTCTGCGTTAAAAAGGACAAAGAAAACAATAAACGAGAGTGCGCGGAGGCCCGCAGAGAGGGTTACAACAAAAAGGATAGTGAGAAGGTCTTTGCGCAACTCAGCGACCTCTGCGTTAAAAAGACAAAGACAATAAACGCAGAGTGCGCGGAGGTACGCAGAGAGGGTTACAAAAAGAATAGTGAGGGTTCACCCTTTGCGTACCTCAGCGGTCTCTGCGTTAAAAAAGGGCAGGCCTACTTAAATTTTTTAAACAAAAAAGACACCTCCAAAAAAGTGAGCAGCAGATAGGCAAGTATAAAAAGCGCAGCATTCTCAACCGCAGCTGCTGGGTCGGTCAGCACAATAAAAAGGATAAGTGCCAGGCCGCAAACAATTTTAAGCATAATAGAGAGAAGATATGCCTGCACAAAATCTTCTCCCGGCTGCCGTTTGTACAATCTGTAATAAACCGCTGTGGTGATACAAAGAAGAAAAAGCAAAATCTCCTTCAGGTAAGTGGGCAATGGCCACCAACCCTGTTGTGCACCCAGCCCTGTTGCACCGGCAAGCAAAAGTGTTGTGATGGCAGCACCAATGGCGAAGCGCAGCAAGTTCAGTCTTTGTTTAAAGAGCGATACAGGTGGAACATCATTCCGCCAAATATGAGGAACACAAACGAGAGCAGAAAAACCGGGAATTTCAATGCGAGGTAGCGATCTAACTTTAAACCCAGCCACGCCCCCGCGCCAATGGCTGCCAGCATCTGCAACCCCAGGCCACTGAATTTCAATAAAGAGTTTGTTTGTTTTTTCTTATCGTCTTCCATAAAAAAAAGAAGCCACAAATTCAAACGAACCTGTGGCCTGCCTTTTAAATGAGTAATGTCTAATTCACGCGGGCTTCTTCGGGCCGCAGGGCATGCATACCATTCTCACCCATTTTGATATCTTTAATAACAGCACCCATCTTGCAACTGCCGTTGAATATGGCACCGGGCTCCACCACTAATTTGCCAGTTAAAATATCACCATGAATTTTGGCGGTGGCCTTTAATATTAATAACTCAGATACTTCCATTTTCCCTTTTACTTCACCTTCTATGTCTGCATTTTGGGCTATGATGTTCCCCTCCACATGACTGGAGTGGCCCAGGGCAATCTTAGATTTTGATTTGATGCTTCCAATCACGCGGCCCTCAATGCGGATATTTCCATAGGTTTCTATATTCCCTTCCAATACGGTACCCTTTCCGATCACATTGCTTGAGTTGCTGATCTCCTCCGCAATTCTCTTTTCTTCTTTAGATGTTAGCATGTTTTTTTAGTGTTTAAAAAGTAACAAAGTCTTCCGGATTCAGGGAGTTGCCATTGTACCACATTTCAAAATGCAGGTGCGGGCCATCGGTCATCTCTCCACTGTTGCCAACTATAGAGATTATTTCACCAGCGTTCACAAAACTACCAACTTTTTTTAATAATCCGGCATTGTGCTTATACACCGAAACGAGGTTGCCCCTGTGCTGCACGGCTATCACGTGCCCCGAATCCTGCGTCCACGATGCCATGATCACCATGCCATCGGCCAAACATTTTACAGGCTCGTTGCTCTTGGCCACAATGTCTGCACCATAGTGCCCTTTCTTCACATCATAATGATCGGAGATAAAACCGGTAATGGGCGTGAAGAAAAAAACATCTTCCAACTCACTGTGCCTGGTGTTGGTTAATGATACCACCGAGAATTCATTTTTTTCAAAGTCCTTGCGGAACAATGAATCGGAAGGGGCGAGTTTCATGTTGCCAATGGCCGTAACGGGTTTTTCGTTGCCTACCAATGCCTGCGCAGGATCGGCAAAGCCATTGGACGTATCGCCACTTAATATCCGTTGAAAGTTTTGAATGAACATATCTTTTTGGTTCACCTCCACGGCCAGCGAGTCAACTTTGAGTGCCAGCTCATATAATTTTTTGTTGGCTTCCATTTGAGCGTGCTTGGGATCAAACCATTTTGCCAACAATGTTTTGGATAGAAACAGGCTGCCAACAAAAAGCACCAAAAACAAAGTAGCAGAAATAACCACCACTTTGGCGTAGGTAAACCCAATGGTGGACTTCTCGGCCAGGTTCTCTTCGTTGCGTATCACCAACTGATATTTGGTAGTAAGCCGTTCAGATATTGTCTTTTGAGGTTTCAATGGATTAAATTTTGACAAAATTAGATATTCTGATTGATTATAATATTGAATATCTGTTTTTTACGTTTGTAGGCTAAATCTTCCAACCAGTGACTTTTCGTTTTCCCGTGTATGTGTTTTGTGCCGCGCTGTTGCTAACAGTGGCCGGCTGCTCCATCAATCAAAACAATATCACCAGCAACCTATATCATAACATGACGGCCCATTACAATGGCTACTATTATGCGCGGGAACAAACGCAAGAAGTAGAAAAGGTGATTTTAAAAAGCCTTGACGATGACCCCAACCAGATATTGATGCTCTTCCCTAAGTTAGACACCACCTTAGCCAAAAGTTATGTGAAAGATACCGAAGAGATTATCAAGATGGCCTCGCTATCCATACAGCGGCACCCCAACAGCCGATGGGTGGATGATAATTATATCATGGTTGGCAAAGCGCGGTTGTATGCGTGCGATTTTCAAAACGCCATCCAGACTTTTAAATATGTGAACACCAAAAGCCCGCACGTAGCCACCCGGCATCGGGCCTTGATGCAGTTGCTGCGCACGTTTACAGAGCAAAATGATTTTGACCGTGCCGAAGAAACCTTCCGGTATTTGGAAAAAGAAAAATTGAACAAAGAAAACCAAAAGGATTTGTATTTGGAGAAAGCCTATTACTATCAGGTGCGCAACGATTACGATTATATGGTGCGCAACTTAGCCAAGGCCGATTCGTTGCTGGAACGCAGCGACCGCAAAGGAAGGATTTATTTTTTGATCGGGCAGGTATATCAAAAGCTGGGCTTCAATTCGGAGGCCTACAATTATTATCGCAAATGCGTGGGCACCAACCCCGACTATGAAATTGATTTCTATGCGCGGCTCAACATGGCACAAGTAGCGCGGCTGGACGACAAGCGCGACACCAAGCAACTGCGTGCCCAGTTTATGAAGATGCTCAGCGACTTAAAAAATGTGGAGTTCAAAGACAAAATATATTATGAGCTGGGAGAGTTTGAGCGGAAGCAGAGCAACCATGCCCAGGCCATTGATAGCTACATACTGGCTGCCCATGCCGGCACCAACAAGCGCATACAGGGCAGTGCCTTTCTCCGCATCGGCCAGCTTCAGTTTGACTCTCTCAAAAAATATAGTCTCGCAAAACTTTACTACGACAGTGCCATAGCAGTGCTGCCCAAAGATTTTGAAAATTATGACGCCATAAAAAAAAGACAGGAAGTGCTGGGCGAATTTGCCAAATACACAGAGGCCATTACCTGGAACGACAGCCTGTTGTACTTGGCCACCTTCGATTCGCTCACCGTGCGCACCAAGTTAGATTCGGTATTGGCAAACAGAAAAAAAACAGAAGACAAATCCAAAAAGAAACGCAACCGAAGTGCATCGGCTGGTGGCAACTCTGGCAGCGCACTTTTTAATGAGGAGTCAACGGCCACTTCCGATTGGTATTTTGGAAACCCCACCGCGGTGAGCCTGGGCCAAACGGAGTTCCAACGGATTTGGGGCACCCGGCCGCTTGAAGACAATTGGCGCAGGTCCGTTAAAACTTCGGTGATCAACGATGCCCTCACAACACCTGCTCAAACAGACATCGCCCAAACCAATCAACCCAAGGCAGAAACAAAAACTGTAAAAGCAGACGAGGTAGGCAATCTGATTTTGCAACTGCCAACCACCGATAAACAAAAAGAAGAAGCATTGGCCAAAATTGAAGAGGCATACTTTAAACTGGGCGACCTCTATTATTTTCAGTTGAATGAAAAAGACAACGCACAGCAATCCTATGAGAAACTTTTGTCACGATTTCAGGATTCTGAATTTGAACCCGAAGTGCTTTACAAACTGTACCTCATCACCAAAGAAAAAGATCCGGCACGGGCCGAAAGCTTTGCTCAAACATTAAAAGACAAACATCCCAACTCAACGTTCACCCGCATCATTATCAATCCCAATTATTTGAGGGAAAGCACGGTGGCGGCCGAAAAACAAAAGTTGATTTACAAAGAAGCCTATGCGCAATTTCAAACCAACAACCTGAGGGCCGCCACCGATCTTGTGAAGCAGGCCGAGAAAGAAGGCGAGACAAGTTTTACACCGCAATTAGAACTTCTCAAAATATTGATCATCGGAAAAACAGAAGACGTGGCACAATACCAATTTGAGTTGGGCGAGTATTTGAAAAAATATCCGGACGGAACATTGAAACCGTATGCCGAACAATTGCTTGCGGCATCCAAAACATTGCTGGAAAAATTGGAGCGCGCCAAAGGCATTCAGTTTGCTGCCAAGCTGGAAGGGCCGCATAATTTTATTATTGTTTACAACACGGCCGAGCGGATTACAGTGCCCATATCAAACACGCTGGAAAATTACAACGATGTGCAATGGAAAGAATTAAAGTTGGCAACCACCAACATGATCCTGAACGATGAAAAGACCATCACCATGGTTACGGAGTTTCCCAACCGGAAGGCAGCACTCAGTTATTTCGACAAATTCCTCGCCCAGATCGCCACGGCCAAGCCACTATCAACCTTTAAATTTTATAGCTTTGTAATTACAAAAGGTAATTTTCAGATTTTTTACAGAACCAAAGCACTGGATGAGTACCTCACCTTCTTTGACCGCAACTATCAAAAGCAAAATCAAT
>JAYVAI010000068.1:0-5175 GCA_043751075.1 Cyclobacteriaceae bacterium
AATATGCCGTTATCGCCCTGCAACAAGCGCGCAGCCAAAGTGACAATGAAAATCTGTATGCGCTGGAACTTGCCAACCTATATCGCATGGCCGGCAAGGGCGATCAAATGGTGGAGGAATATCTCAACTACGTAACACAAACTCCGGGCAATATTTCATACATAAAAAATGTGATGCAAGTATTGATAACCAAGCCCGAAGAGCTGAAGAGCCTTGAAAAACTTCTCTTGAACCGCATCCAAAAAAATCAAAACTCCGAAGTATTTTCAGACCTGATCATTTGGGTAAACCTTCAACAGAAAAATTTCTATGGAGCCTTTATACAAGCGCGCGCATACGACAAACGGTTCAGAAAGGAACAATCAAAAACATTGGAAATAGCACAGATAGCACTCAACAATAGGGACTATGAAAATGCAGACAAAAGTTTTTCGTATGTGGTGAAAGAATTTGCCGGCACCGAAAATGAGTTGCCAGCAAAACTTGGCGTGATCAAGGCGCGCGAAGCAAAAGTAAAAAAAGCCTATCCCGTCAATCGCGATTCGGTGCGCTATTTAATAGGTGAATATAAACGCTTCAATAAAAATTATGCAGACAACGTAAACGGATTTGAGGCTTTGCTAAACCAGGCACTGTTGCATGCCTACTATCTGCAGGAAATGGATTCGGCAGTTTATCATTTGCAAGCCTTGATAGCCAACAACAAAGTGGGGCCACAAATGAAGGCCAAAGCCAAACTTGATCTGGGCGACATTTATTTATTGAAGGAAGAACCCTGGGAAGCCACGCTGCTGTATTCGCAAGTGGAAAAATCGCAGCGCGAAACCCCGATAGGATATGAAGCCAAATTGAAGAACGCAAAGCTCTCGTACTTTAAAGGCGATTTTAAACTGGCCGAAGAGCACCTCGATATTTTAAAGCAAGCCACCACCCGCGAGATAGCCAACGATGCCATGGAACTGAGCATGCGCATAAAAGAAAACACAACGTTCGATAGCACCGGAGCGGCCCTAAAAGAATATGCTTCCATCGAACTCTTGATGGCACAAAATAAAAACACGGTTGCACTGCAACGGTTACAAAATTTTAGAGTGACCAGAAAAGTGAAAATGAGCCGGGAGGAAGCTATCGCAAAAAAATTATGGAGCCCGGAAAAGCCAGTGGCATTTGACGATTTATTAGAGCTTAAAAAAGAGTTGGCAAAACAAAAGGAGACCAAAAATTTTGGTTCATTGGGGGACTCTGTTTGGGTTGATGTGGACACCGAAGCTTTATCAACCACTATCAAAGACGATGTGTATTGGCTCGAGGCATCGCTGCGCTTGAAGCAAGGGGAATTTGACAAAGCCCTGGCACTCTGCGAAAAAATTGTTACCGACTTTGGCGAAGACATACTTGCCGATGATGCCTACTTTTTGCAGGGCGAAATACAGGAGCGATACCTGAAGAACCATGACAAAGCGATGGAGATCTACCGCGAATTTTTGAACAAATATCCGGGCAGCGTTTATGTGGCCGAAGCCCGAAAACGCTTCCGGCAATTGCGTGGTGACTTTGATGACAAGCCGCTCAATTGAAAAACGCAACCGATGATTGAAGAACTCGACTTTGGTAGCAGGATAATGTTTGCAGACGAAATGCCAATTCAAGGAACATCTATTGCTGATATAGATTTAGAATATTATAAAGGGTTTATTAAGAGAAAATATTACAAGGACTTTGAAGATTTAGGAATAGAACTCCGCCAATCACTTGAAAATCTAAATCTATTGAAGGAAAGAAACCTTGACTCTTGCGGGGTTGCTTTTTTTCAGTTCAAGCAGGAGTAAATTCAGACCCCTGTTTTCTATTCAATGTGTTTCGGTCAATGCAAAGACTCTAACAGGGAATACCTTTTCGGACAATGAACCACCTTTGAAGGCAACATGAAGGGAGTTTTTGATAAAACAATCTCATTCATAGAACGGAACTTAAAAAAAATTCCTGTTGGAGATACATTTAATAGCCAAACAGTTTGGGAAATTCCTTATGAAGTTTTTGAAGAGCTTATTCCCTCTGCAACAGCATTTTTCCTACCTTTCCTAACCAAAACCTCAACCCTTATGAAAAAACTTTTTTACCTCTGCATTTTTCTTTCCGCCAATTCATTCGCACAAACAAAAGCCCTCGTGGGCGGAACATTGATAGATGGCTTTGGTGGAAAGCCGCTGCAAAATTCTGTCGTTATTATTGAAGGCGAACGCATCAAAGCAATCGGCCAGGTTGGTCAAATTGAAATTCCAAAAGAAGCCGAGATCATTTCTACTGAAGGCATGAGCGTGATGCCCGGCCTGTGGGATATGCACGTGCACCTGATGATCAACGGCCACAGCGACTACACACATTGGGACAAAATGTATTTGAAACTTGCGAAGGATGTGATCATGCCTTCGTCTGCACATCAGTTGTTGATGGCGGGCGTAACCAGTGCTCGCGATTTGGGCGGCCCGCTCGAGCCAAGTCTTTCCGTACGCGACCGTATAAACAAAGGAGAAATTCCAGGACCTACTATGTACATGAGCGGCCCTTTCATTCAACACGAATCATATCCCGGCACGTCCGAATTTCGCTGGGGCGTGAAAGGTGCAGAAGATGCGCGGGCAAAAGTAAAACAGTTGGCCAAGGCAGGAGTGAACTGCATCAAACTTATTGATCAGGATGAAATGACCGAAGCCGAGTACATGGCGGTGGTGGATGAAGCTCATAAAAATAAATTGAAAGTAGTGGGCCACTCGCACCGCCCCGATGAAATACGCAGAGGCCTAAAGGCGGGCATAGATAATTTTGAACACACCGGCCTTGCTGCCGCACCCGAATATCCGGAAGACATCATTGCCATGATCAAAGAGCGCACCGCCAAGATGAGCCTCGGCCCGTTGTTTTGGACACCCACCGTGGAGGGCCTCTTCAACTACGAATACATGCGCGACAATCCCGAAGCACTCGACAACACAAGCTGGCATCTGGGCTTGCCCGATTCTATTGTTGCCGACATCAAACGATCCATCAAACACCCGGGCCGCCTCAGCTACTTTGGCCTCAACCCCATACGCAAGCCCACACTTGAAAAGAAAATCAACCAACTGAAAAATGCCGGAGTGGTTTTGCTCATAGGCACCGACAGCGGCATACCCATGAAGTTTCACAGCCAAAGCACCTGGAACGAACTGGATGTGTGGGTAAACAAATTTGGCTTCGACCCCATGTACACCATCCGCGCGGCAACCTACTGGCCCTCGGTAATGATGGGCGTTGACAAAGAGTATGGCACCATCACCGAAGGCAAATATGCCGACATCATTGCCGTGCAAGGCGATGTGCTGCGCCACATGGCCTTGTTGCAAGATGTGAAGATGGTGATCAAAAAAGGGAAGAAGTATAAGTGATTTCAATTGGATTTGGAGGGCTGAACTTACGGCACGTGGAGAGCATAAAGCCAAGATAAAGTGAATCAGTTCTGTCAATTGAACTCGGATCATTCAATAGCCCCGACCTTCAGGTCGGGGAAATAAATGAAGAATTTAATTGGCTTCCTGCCCGTCCGGCAGGTAGCCAAAATTATATTGGGGCTGAAGCCCTTTCAGTTTTGTTTGATACTTGGATAGTTGTGCCTTAGAAATAGACTTGATTGATGATTCATGAGCAAAATGTGACTTAGGTAAATGTTCACGCATTGCGTATTATTGTTCAAGCTATATTTTAGGAAATAGAAGCATTCTTAAACCAAACCCAATTAAAAATGAAAAAAATACTACTACTTTTTTTTGTGTTCGTATCCACTCAAACCTTGTGCCTGTATGCACAAGGACAAGATGCCGAGGGCAGTAAAGAGCATCCCATGTT
Organism: Cyclobacteriaceae bacterium; assembly: GCA_043751075.1. GTDB lineage: Bacteria > Bacteroidota > Bacteroidia > Cytophagales > Cyclobacteriaceae > ELB16-189. Next base: position 3,883 of record JAYVAI010000068.1, read on the forward strand.
CCCCAACAGAATGGCAAATTATCTCATCCTTGAGTACGCCAGCAATTTCGATGCAGCGGAATTTAACCTTGCTACGAATGGAGCCAACATAGTGACCAAGGAAGGCAGCAAGACTTTTCTTAACTATGGCTTTGATAACGAATCGGGAAAACAAATGCCGAGCGTGCTTCAAATACTTAGAAATTATGAGAATGCTTCAAAGAAAATAGGGGGAGTTACTTTGTTTTTGAATGTTGCCGAAGGCATTGGAGTGTTCAAAATAGTAAAGGGCAAGAGCGAAGCGTGGGTGAAAGTTGAGATGGGAGCCAACGATGCCTATAATTATACACTCACTATTATAGAATTAGAAGCCATGAAACAGGAAATCACCTCCAGCGATATGCTCACCGCGCTTAATACCGATGGATATATGGCATTATATATCAACTTCGACACGGGGAAATCGGAAATCAAAACAGAGACTCAGCCCATTATAGAACAACTTGCCGAAATGATGACAAACACTGATTTTAAAATCAGTATTGAGGGACATACGGATAATGTCGGTTCCGCAGAAGGGAACAAAACGCTTTCGTTGAACAGAGCCAAAGCAGTGATGAACGCCATTGCCGCCAAAGGCATCAGCGCAACAAGGCTTTCAAGTTTGGGATGGGGGCAAGAAAAACCCGTTGCAGACAACAGAACGGAAGATGGCAAGGCAAAAAACCGTAGGGTAGAAATTGTGAAGAAATAAACAGCAAGTTCATTTTATCATCTCAATAACTGATGTTACGCACCTGGTGCTTCCTTGTGACTTTGTGTCTTAGTAAAACTGTCAAAATAACTTGTACACTTCTGGCTTGCAAAAAAATATTTAGCGGCCTGGCCCCGAAACTTCGGGGCCATTGGGCTATCCCTGCCCGTCCGGTCAGGCGGGCGTTCCAAGTCCGTCCCCCCCACCCCGATAGCTATCGGGGCCAACGCGCTTCGGGCTTTCCTCTACTATCCCGGGCCGAAGTACATCGTACATAAATTGTACAAGTTATTTTGAAAATTTTCCTTAATAAAGATATTTCTCTTGTACATCCACCACAACAGCAAACCAAAGAGCGTTAGGGTTTAATGGTTTCTATGTGCCTGCCTGTCCGGTAGGCAGGTGTATTTCTATGTTTCTATCTGTCTATGCGACATTGGTATGCAATTCGAAATATTTCAGAATCTTCGATTCAAAAGTCTAACGCAACAAATTACAAAAAGTAATTTGTTGCTAAATGAATAACTACAAAAGAATTACATTCGAGGATAGAGTTAAGA